>SHYB01000025.1 GCA_009693015.1 Dehalococcoidia bacterium | reverse complement strand
GCGCGGCCACGGCCAGAATGAATAATGTACACCACCCTTCCCCATCGCAGTTCACTGCGGAACAGCGTGACGCGGCGTGCGATTTGCCCCGCGTGCGGCAGCGCAGGCGGCGTCCGCGCCAGCGCCACGGCGGCGGAGCGCCCGCCGTCAAGCACTCTCCCCAGGGTAAGGTGCGGCGCAAACGGGCGGTCCTCCAGCACAAACCCCTCGCCCCGCAGCCGCAATGCCATGTCGCGCCCTAGCGTTGCCAGCGCATCGCCGCCGCCGCTTATCCCCACCCACAGCACAAGCGGGTGCTGCAAGCTGGGGAACCCGCCCACCGTACCCAGTTCTACGGCGAACGGCATGGGGAGCCGCGCCGCCTCCGCCATCGCCTGCGCCGCCGTCTGCACCAGCGCTTCACGCACGCCCGCATCCAACTCAATGGCAATGAACGCCCGCACTGTGCCTTCGCTATTGTCTGAGAGCATCCGCCAGCGCCCGCACCTTCCGCATGTGCTCCACAATCGTCGCCAGGGACACCGCGGCATTCGCCGGGCTGGTGGACGGCAGCACGTACACTCGCGATCGCCCTAGGCGCGCCGCCTGCAAGCCGGGAGCAGCAGCAGGCACAGCCGGGTCAGTGTAGCGCAGGAAATACTTGTAGCCGCTCAAGCCGTTGAAGCACACCACCAGCGGCTGGCAGCGGAGCAGCTTCTCCCGCAGCAGCGGCGCTCCTTCGCGAAAATCGGAGGCTCTGAGCTCCGCCATCTGGCGCGTGGCCCGTTTCACCACGTCCGTGAACCCCATGCCGTAGCGCAACGCTTCCGCGCCTGTAGCCGGGCCCAGCGCGCGCGGCGCCATCTTCGCTGCGTTGAACGCCGCCCAGAACCGATTGCGCGGCGTAGCGAAGTAGTGCCCTTCCTGGGCGGAGCGCCACCCAGGGTTGATGCCGCAAAAGACAATGTCCAGCCCATCGCGCAAATAGTCGGGCAAGCTCGGCATGGGCATGGCGCTAGGAAGCTTACCGGCTTCCCAGCAGAGCGTCAATCGCATTCGTAAGCATAGTTCTAGACTTCGTTCAAAGACTGTGCTATGCTAGGTCTATCTCGGTACGCAGCAATGGCGGAGCAGGCAGCGGATGCGCCCCGCGGCGTTCCCCGAATATGTGACGTAAGCAGGCCGCGCAAGGAGGGTTTCATGGAGCCGATTCTGCACAAGAGTGAGCAAAAGCGGATGATCGCCGGAGTCTGCGGTGGCCTGGCGGAGGCGCTGGACGTGCCCCCGCTGATGATGCGCCTGAGCTTCATCCTGCTGGCAGTGGCCGCTGGCCTGGGCATTGTGCTTTACGGTGTGTTCTATCTCATGATGAACCGCGCCGAGGCCCGCGAGATGGCCCGCGACCGCGAATGGCGGCGCACCCAGACCGGCCTCCCCGCCGGCATGGCGCCGTCCTCCCAGCCGGTGAGCCGCTCCACCAGGCCCACCCAGCCCTACCAAGTGCAGGGTCGCGGCGGCACGAAGGCCGGCACCCTGTCCAATTCCTTCGCCCTGGTCATGATCATCGCCGGCAGCGGCATCTACCTGGCGCGCCTCGGCTCCTTCAGCTGGTTCACCGACATCTCCACGTGGATGAACAACAACCTGTCCGTGAACTGGGACGCCTTCATTCCCGCAGCCATGATCGGCATCGGGCTCGTCATGTTCGCCATGCGCTTGCGCCGGGCGTAACGCAGGGGTTCCCCACAAGCGCCGGCGGGCAATCCGCCGGCGCTTTTTTGTGCCCCGTGCCCGTGATCTGCGCCCCGCGCCACGTGAGTTGTCCGCGCAATGCTAGAATGCTGGCGCACCCATCCCCCTTTCTGGAGCGCCGCATGAGCTATAGCACGATCATGGTGGAAAAGCAGGGCCGCAAGCTCGTCATCACCCTCAACCGTCCGGAACGCCTCAACGCCATGAACATCACCATGCATGAGGAGCTGTACCAGGCGTGGCAAGGTTTCCGCGATGACCCCGAGCTGTGGGTGGCCATCGTCACCGGCGCAGGCGAGCGGGCCTTCTCCGCGGGCGCCGATCTGCAAGCGGCGGCCCAGGCGCGGCTCGAGGGCAAGCCGCACCCTCGCCCCGCGGCCAACATCCCTCCCGGCGGGCTGGCCAAAGGCATGTATATCTGGAAACCGATCATCGCCGCGATCAATGGCTTCGCCGTTGGCGGCGGCCTAGAGCTTGCCCTCGCCTGCGATATTCGCATCGCCGCAGACCATGCCCAGCTTGGCCTCGGCGAGGTGCGCTGGTCGCTGCTGCCCGCGGGCGGCGGCATGAGCCGCCTGCCACGGCAAGTGCCCCACGCCGTCGCCATGAAGATGATCCTCACCGGCCAGCGCATCACCGCCCAACAGGCGCTGCAATGGGGCCTGGTCACGGACGTGGCGCCGCTCAGCGGCCTCATGCCCCTGGCGCACTCCATCGCCGACACGATTCTGGAGAACGCGCCCCTTGCCGTGCAGGCGGCCAAAGAGTGCGTCACCCGCGGGCTGGACATGCCGCTGGATGGCGCGCTGGGCGTAGAAGAGTGGTACACGCGCCCCCTTGTGGGCACGGAAGATTACCGCGAAGGCCCCATCGCTTTTGCCCAAAAACGCAAGCCTAATTTTAAAGCCCGTTAAGCGCCCGCGAGCGCACTCCAGGAGGCCGCCAATAATTCGCGACGCAGTGCATAGCGCAGCCCGGTTCCTTGCAGATACAACCGCCAAGGTGCCGCTTGGCGCCTGGGACGCTCCCGCCCTAGGCGAATGGTCGGCGCGCGACCTCACCGGCCACGCCAGCCGCGGCCTCACCACCATCGTCTCCTACGCGGAAAAGCCGGCGCTGCACCGCGATATCACCAGCACCGCGGGGTACTATCAGCATGTCTTCGATCCATCGCGCGGCCACGCCGATCCCTAAGCCATCGCCCAGCGCGGCCGCGACGCCGGACGCGACCTCGGCAGCGACCCCGCATTCGCCGTGCGGCGCATCGTCGCCGAATCGCTGGCCGCGCTCCTCTCCCTCCTCGCTTCTCCCTCCTCCCCTAGAAGCCGGGGAATGCTGGGGAAAGCCTCTTTCCAAATGCGTCACCCCGATTCCATCGGGGGAGATTTCCCCAGTACTCCCGGCCGTTCGGGATGGGGGCAAGGCGGTGTGCTAGGATGGCGCCGATAGTGGCGGCGCTCATAGCTGCGGCAAGGAGGGGAGCATGACCAAGGCCCTAGACGGCGTGCGGGTGGTGGATCTCACGCAGTTTGAAGCGGGGACCTCGGCGACACAGATCCTCGCGCTGCTGGGCGCGGACGTCATCAAGGTGGAGAACCCTGAGGGCGGCGATCCGGGCCGGTACCTGGGGCTGGGCATGGAAGCGCACGGGCGCGACAGCAACTATTTCCTCACCCTCAACAACAACAAGCGCAGCGTCACGCTCGACCTCAAGAGTGAGGACGGCAGGCATCATCTGCTCGCGCTGGTGCGGCACACGGACGTGGTTGCGGAAAACATGGCCCCGGGCGTACTGGAGCGCCTAGGCCTGGGCTACGCCGCCCTGCAAGCGGCGAACCCCCGCATCATCCTGGCGCGCATCAAAGGCTTCGGCACCTACGGGCCGTACGCCGGGTTCAAGTCGTTCGACCCCGTGGCGCAGGCGATGGGCGGCTCGTTCTGCGCCACCGGCGCCGCGGGCGGCCCGCCCATGCGGCCCGGCGTAACCGTCGGCGATAGCGGCACGGGGTTGCACTTGGTCATCGGCATCCTCGCCGCGCTCTTGCAGCGCAACGCCACCGGCGCGGGGCAAGAGGTCGAGGTCTCCATGATGGACGCCGTCATGAACCTCTCCCGCGTCTGGATGCGCGATTACTTCGAGACGGGCATCAGCCCCGCGCGCTCAGGCAACGGGCCTCCCACACGCCCCGCCAACAATACCTTCCCCTGCGCCCCCGGCGGCCCCGACGATTACGTCTATATCATCTGCTCCACCACCTCCACGCGGGCGCTGGCGGCGCTCCTGCGTGAGCTTGGCCTGGCAGCGCTGGCCACCGACTCGCGTCTCAGCGACCAGGCCTTTCTCGCCGAGCGCGCTCAGGAGATTGACGCCACGCTGACGGCATGGACGCGGCAGCGCACCAAATATGAGGCGATGCACGCGCTCGGCCAGCTCGGCGTGGCCGCGGGCGCGTGCCTCAACGCCGCCGACCTCTACAGCGACCCGCACGTGCAAGCGCGGGAGATGGTGGTTGCGGTGCAGCACCCCGTGCGCGGCGCGGTGCGGTTGCCCGGATTCCCCATCAAACTCTCGGCATCGCCCGCGGAGTTTCGCCCCGCGCCGCTGCTGGGGCAGCACACCCACGAGGTGCTCGCCGCCCTGCCTGCGTCCCAGGGCTAGCCGGGGCCGTACCAGGTCTAGCGCAGGCCAAATAGCTGCGCCGCGTTGTCCCCCAGCATTAGCGCCTTGGCCCGCGGCGATACTTTCGATGCCGCCGCCTGCGCCAGCACACGCTGCTGATTGATCAGCGGAAAGTCCGTGCCGAACAGCACCCGCTCCGCGCCGACGATCTTGGGCACGGAAGAGAAAATCTCCTCGTCATAGAGAAATGGCGACGCCGCCGTATCGAAGTACACGCGGGCCAGCGCTTGGCGCACCTCCGGCATGAGGGCGTAGAACGGCAGGCCGCCGCCCCAGTGCGCGCAGATAATCGTCGCCTGGGGAAAGGCCGTGATAAACGCCAGCAGCTTCTGCGGCGTCACCGTCCCCTTGCCGGCGTAGGCGTGCCCCACAGGTTCGGACGCATGCACCAGTACCGGCAGGCCATGCCGCGCCGCCGCCGCCATCACCGGGGCCATGATCGTTGCATCCGCAAGGTCATAGCCCTGCGGGTCGGGGTGCAGCTCGCCCACGCCACGCGCCCCCAGCGCCGCGCACCGCTCGATCTCCCGCACCGCCTGCCGGCCGAGCCGCGGGTTTACCGTGCACATGGGTATCAAGCGACCGGGGTATTTCCTTGCGCACGCAAGGATATAGTCGTTGGTCTCCGCGCACAGCCGCTGCGTGGCCCAGCCGATGTTCACCAGCACCGCGGCGTCCAGCCCGCTGCGGTCCATGCTTTCGATCAGCGCCTCCGCGGCAGCCAGCTTGGCCTTGGGCGAAGCGTACAGATCGCGGAACGTGCCGTCGCGGCGGGCGTACGCGGCGCGCCTCAGCGTCATCGCTTCGGGGAAGACATGAACGTGGGCATCCACTCGCATGCCGGCTATCCTTCCTACGCGGCCCCCCATGTGCGGGCCTCGCGGCCCCAGCGGACGGGCCGGCCCCATATGCGGGCTCGCGTCAGCAAGCTAGCGATCGGGGCGCGCCGCGCCCTGCAGCGCAGCCTGCGCCGCCGCCAGGCGCGCCACCGGCACGCGAAACGGCGATGCGCTGACATAGTCCAGCCCCGCCTGGTGGCAGAACGCGATGCTGGATGGGTCGCCGCCGTGCTCGCCGCAGATGCCCATCTCCAGCTTGGGGTTCGCCCCCAGGCCCAGCTCGCGAGCCATCGTGATCAGCTTCCCCACCCCGCCGCGGTCCAGCACCTGGAACGGGTTGTTGGGCAGAATGCCGCGCTCCACGTAATGCAGCAGGAACTTGCCCTCCGCGTCGTCACGGCTATAGCCGAACGTCGTCTGCGTCAGATCGTTGGTGCCGAAGCTGAAGAAATCGGCGTGCTTGGCGATCTCGTCCGCCGTGACCGCGGCGCGGGGCACTTCGATCATCGTGCCGATCTTCATCGCCAGCGTCACACCGAACTCCCGCTGCACCTCCGCGCCCACGCGCGTAATTTCTTCGCGCACCAGCTCCAGCTCCTTCGCCACGCCCACCAGCGGCACCATGATCTCCGGCCGGGGATGCTTCCCTTCCCGGAGCAGGCGGCACCCCGCGGTATAGATCGCCCGGGCCTGCATTTGATTGATCGCCCCAAACATCAGGCCCAGGCGGCACCCGCGCAGGCCCAGCATGGGGTTGGCCTCCCGCATCTCCTCCACCGCCGCCAGCAGCGCCTCTTTCTCCCGCAGCGCCTTAGCGTCCTTGCCCGTGATGCGCAGCGTGGTCACTTCCACCAGCAGATCTTCAAAGCGAGGCAAGAACTCGTGCAGCGGCGGGTCCAGCAGGCGGATGATCACCGGCTTGCCGTCCATAGCCAGGAGGATACCGTAAAAATCCTCCGTCTGGAACGCCAGCAGCCGCTCCAGCGACGCCTGGTATTCCTTCACCGTGGCCGACTCCGCCACGTGCTCCCGCGCCGCCTCCAGCGCCCGCTTTGCCTCCGCCGTACCGTTCGCCGCAGCCTCAGCCATGGCAAGCTCGGCCTCCAGTTGCGTCGCCTCTGTCGCCGTGAGGATCATGCGCCGCACGTGCGGCAGCCGCTCCTCCTCGAAAAACATATGCTCGGTGCGGCACAGGCCCACGCCCTCCGCGCCGAACTCCACCGCCCGCTGCGCATCGCGAGGGTAATCGGCGTTGGCCCTCACCCCCAAGCGGCGCACGCCATCGGCCCACTGGAGCAGCGTGACCAGGTCCTTCTCTTCACTCAGCCTGGGCTCCGTCGTGGGCAACGACCCGGCGAACACCTCCCCCGTGGTGCCGTCTATGCTGATCTGCTCACCTTCCATGACCACCGTGCCGTGTATCTCGAAGCGATGGCGCTCCGGCTCCACCGCCAGCCCCTCCACTCCGGCCACGCACGGCTTGCCCAGCCCGCGCGCCACCACGGCGGCATGGGAGGTCGCCCCGCCGCGCGCCGTGAGAATGCCCTTGGCCTCCAGCATCCCGTGCACGTCGTCGGGGTTCGTCTCCGGACGCACCAGGATCACGCTCTCGCCCTTCCTCCCCATCGCCTGCGCCACGTTGGGGTCGAACACCACCTTCCCGCTGGCCGCCCCCGGCGATGCGTTGATGCCCTTCGCCAAAAGCTTGGCTTGCTTGCGGGCACCCTCGCCGAAGCGGGGCAGCAGCACCTGGTTGATCTGCAGCGGCTCCACGCGCTGCAACGCCTCCGCCCTGGTGATCAACCCCTCCCCCGCCATCTCCACCGCCATGCGGATCGCCGCCTGCGCCGTGCGTTTCGCCGAACGGGTCTGCAGCATATACAGCTTCCCGTCCTCAATGGTGAACTCCATATCCTGAGAGTCGCGGTAGTGCTTCTCCAGGCCGGCAGCGATCTTGATGATCTCCTGGTGCTGCGCGGGCATGATCTTCGACATCTGCTCAATCTTCAGCGGGGTGCGGATGCCCGCGACCACGTCTTCGCCCTGCGCGTTCATCAGAAACTCGCCGTAGAGCTTGCGTTCGCCGGTAGCCGGGTCGCGGGTGAAGGCCACGCCGGTGCCGCTGTTCTCCCCCATGTTGCCGAACACCATCGCCACCACGTTCACCGCGGTGCCCAGGTTGTGCGCGATGCCGTAGAAGTTGCGGTAGTCCACCGCCCGCTTGCCGTTCCACGATGCAAAGACGGCGCGGATCGCCAGGCGCAGTTGCTCGTGCGCGTCCTGGGGGAACGGCTGCTTGGTGTGCTGCTGCACGATGGCGAGGAACTGCTCGGAGATCTCTTGCAGGTGCGCCGTGGTCAGATCCGTGTCCAGCGCCGCCCCGACCTTCTTTTTGTAAGCTGCCAGCGTTTTCTCGAAGCCCTCGGCTTCCAGCCCCAGCACGATCCTGCCGAACATCTGGATGAAGCGCCGGTAGGCATCGTAAGCGAAACGTTCGTTCCCGCTAGCCTGGGCTATCCCCTGGAGCGTTTCGCGGTTCATGCCCAGGTTGAGCACGGTGTCCATCATGCCGGGCATGGAGTCCCGCCCCCCGGATCGCACGGAGACCAGCAGCGGCTGGATGGCATCGCCCAGGCGCTTGCCCGTGCGCTCCTCGATCTCTTTCAACGCCGCCTGCGTCTGCTCCCACATGCCATCGGGGAAGCGCTCACCGGCGGCGTAGTAGGCATTGCACGCCTCCGTGGTGATGGTGAACCCCGACGGCACGGGCAGATTGGCCTTGGTCATCTCCGCCAGGCCCGCGCCCTTACCGCCCAGCAGATCCCGCATGGAGCGGTCGCCTTCGCGGAAAAGGTATACCCACTTTTTCGTCTGCGTTTTGGTGCTCATGGATACCTGATAAATACCTGTCGGACGGAAGAGCGGCGCAGGCGATTATACCAGACTCTTTCCCTGCCGCGTAGGGCCATTGTACATTTTGGGACTTCCCAGAGCGATAGCATACCCCCGCTCGCCGCACGCAATAGCTCAAACCCCGACACGCCTGCATAGCGGGTCGCATCCGCCGGTGTTATCATGCAAACGTATCGTTCCGCTATCCTTTCGTCCCCTGGATAGGAGCCGTGTCGTGACCCACCGTCCTGACGTCGCGCCCCGGCCCCCCTCGCTAGCGCGCGCCAGCGGCCGCGAGGCGGCGCTGGCGCCCGTGGCCATGCACGCCGCCGCCTCCCGCGGCCGCCAGCGCCCCCATGATCTAAACGAGGAAGACGAGCACGCCTGGCTCAGCCCCTTCCAGATAGACCGCGAGCGCATCGTGCGCTGTAAGACCTTCCGCCGTTTGATGCACAAAGCTCAGGTCTTCCTCGCGCCCCAGGGCGACCATTACCTCACCCGCCTCACCCACACCATGGAGGTGTCCCTCATCGCCCGCGCCGTCTGCCGCGACCTCGCCCTCAACGAAGACCTCGCCGAGGCCATCTGCATGGGGCACGATCTGGGCCACTCGCCCTTCGGCCATCTGGGCGAACGCACGCTGGCGGAGATGCACCCCGGCGGCTTCCGCCACAACCGCCAGAGCGTGCGCGTCGTCGAAGAACTGGAGAACGATGGCCGCGGCCTCAATCTTTCCTGGGAGGTGCGCCAGGGCATCTTGCGGCACTCCAAGGGGCGCATGGGGATCGAAGGCAAGGCCACGCCGCCCCTGGACACACTGGAGTCCCAGGCGGCGAAGATGGCCGACGCCCTGGCCTATGTCATCCACGATACCGACGACGCCATCCGTGCCGGCGTGATCGGTGAGAGCGACCTGCCTCACCCTGTCACCGATGTCCTCGGCACGGAGCGCCGGCACTGGTCGCGGCGCCTAGTGGACGATATCGTGGCGCACTCCTGGCAGCCGTCCTGGGAGGAGCCGCAGCCGGAGGGCGCGTCCCCCCAGCTCCAGATGAGCCCATCCATCAGCCTGGCAGCCAACAGCCTGCGCGAGTTTCTCTTCCAGCGCGTCTATGATCCCGCCAGCGCCGGCGAGCAGGCGGATCGCGCCCAGCAGATCGTGCGCCTGCTCTACACCTGGTTCCGCGATCATCCCCAGCGCATCCCCGCAGGCGGCGCCCTCCCCGGCGACCCGCCGGAGCGCATGGCCCTGGACTACGTCTCCGGCATGACGGACGGCTATGCCCTGCGCGTGGCGGAAAGCATCACCCCCGGCGTCACCCAGGGATTCCTCCAGCAAGGCGTCCCCGTTTCCCTACCCCGCATCTAGCCCCGCATCCCAGGTCATCACAGGCCCCGCCCATGACACACGTTGACGAAATCAAGGCCAAGGTAGACATCGTTGACCTCGTCGGCGAAGCCGTCCCGCTGAAAAAATCGGGGAAGAACTTCTCCGCGCCTTGCCCCTTTCACACGGAGCGCACCCCGTCGTTCATCGTCTTCCCTGAAAGCCAGATGTGGCACTGCTTCGGCGCGTGCGCCACCGGCGGCGATATCTTCAGCTTCGTCATGCGCCGCGAAAACCTCGATTTCGGCGAAGCGCTGCGCATCCTCGCCCGCCGCGCCGGCGTAGAGCTTCCCAGCCCCCAGGCTGCCCGCGAGCGCGCCTCCCGCGCCGACCGGCTCAAGTTGCTGCACCGCGCCGCGGCCATCTACTTCCACAACGCCCTCCTGCACGCCCCCGAAGCCGCCGCCGCCCGTGAGCATCTGGAACAGCGCGGCCTCACCCGCGAGACGTGGGAGGACTTCCGTCTGGGCTATTGCTCTCAGGACCGCAAGGAGCTGGAGCGCCATCTTGCCGCGGAGGGCTTTCAGGAGAGCGAATGGATCGCCGCGGGGCTGCTCCGCCGCCGCGATGACGGCTCCACCGCAAACTTCTTTCGCGGACGCCTCATGATCCCCATCATGGATGCGCGCTCCGACTACCTCGGTTTCGGCGCGCGCATCCTCCTCGCCGCCGGCGCAGCAAAAGACCAGGCCGGCCCCAAGTACATCAACTCCCCCCAGAGCGAAGTCTTCGAGAAAGGCAGCGTCCTCTACGGCATCCACCGCGCCAAGGAAGCCATCCGCAAAGCCGGCCTAGGCATCATTGTCGAAGGCTACATGGATGCGCTCATGGCGCACCAGCACGGCTTCACCAACGTCGTCGCCTCCATGGGCACCGCGCTCACGGAGCGGCAGGTCGACGCCCTCACCAAGCTCGCGGGGCGTTTTGTTCTGGCCCTCGATCCCGATGCCGCGGGCGATGAAGCCACGCTGCGCAGCCTGGAAGGCTCGTGGCGCATCATGGACCGTCCCACGGCACGCGGCGCAGCCCAGGCCCGCCTCACGGGGCCGGACGTCTCCCGCCAGCCGGAACTGCGCGTCATGGACCTCCCACGCGGCCAGGACCCCGACGATCTCATCCGCGCCGCGCCCAAGGAATGGGAGCGCCTGGTGGAGCACGCCACACCTGTCGTGGACTACGTCTTCGCCGCCATCGTCGCCCGTTCTGACAGCGCCACGCCGCAGGGCAAGACGGCCATCACGCAGCGCCTGGCGCCGCTGGTGCACAACGCCCCCAGCGTGTTCGAGCAAAACTCGCGCATCAAGAAGCTTGCGGATTTGCTCAAAGAAGAGGAGAATGTGATAAGGGTAGCCGTAGGCGGGACGCGGCACCCCGCCCGCGCCAAGCAAGGCGGGCGGGGTGCCGTCCAGCCCCCCGTATTTGCTCAAGATGCTCGTGAAACACTGGAATCATACTGCCTCGTCACCCTGGTGCGCTACCCTGAACTTGCCTCCATTGCGGACGCATTGACTCCGGAGCATTTCCTGGAAACGCCGAACCGCGAGATTTTCCGGCTGGTGCAGGCAGGCACGCCTGCGGAACGTCTCAAGGACCGCCTTGACCCCGCCATCCACGCCGAGCTGGACGCTCTCATGGAGCATCCGCTCCAACCCGGCTCCAGCAGCGACCGCGCCCGCGGCCTGGACGAAGCCGCCGCCCGGCTGGAACGCCGCCGCCTGCAATTGCAGGCGCAAGCGACCCAGGCCCGCATGGACACCGGAGCGCTGACCTTGGAGCAGGCTTCCGCCGCGCTGGAAGCCATCAATGCCCAGATACGCGCATTGGACGCCCGGCCCCGGCAAGGGAACCTGGTATCCCAGATTTGAGGACAAGCATCATGCCCAGCAAGCCCGTCAAGAAACAGCCTGCTCCGGGGAGGCCCGCGCCTGCCAAGGCGAAGAAGCCGGCAACCCCTCCAGCCAAGAAGGCCGCGGCGCCGAAAAAGGCGATCGCCGCCAAGAAGGCGTCTGCGCCAAAAGCCAAGACCACCCTAAAGAAAGCCGTCGCTGCCAAGAAACCCGTCGCCGCAAAAGCCAAGGCGCCCGCCAAGAAGGTCGTGATGGTAAAGGCCAAGGCCCCGGCGAAGCGTCCCGCGCCTGCCAAGGCGAACCCGCAGGCCAAGCCCAAGCTGGCCACGAAGAAACCTGTCGCGGCAAAGAAGCCCGCCGCGCCCCCCGCCAAAGCCCCGGCAAAGAAGCCGGTTGCCGCGAAAGCCAAGCCGGCGCTCAAGAAAGCGGCAGCCAAGCCGGCGCTCAAGAAAGCGGCAGCCAAGCCGGCGCTCAAGAAAGCGGCAGCCAAGCCGGTGGTGAAGCCCAAGCCAAGCGCCAAGGCCAAGCCGGCGGCAAAGCTCACGCCGGCCGCGAAGCCCAAGCTGGCGGCGAAACAAGTTGTCGTCGCAAAGAAACCCACCGCGGTTAAAGCTGTCGCCAAGGCAGTCAGCAAGCCCAAGACGACAGTTGCCAAGCTTGCCCCTGCGGCGAAGAAGCCCGCTCCTACGATTGCCGCGCAAACCACAAAACCACCCGTTCAGGCCGCCAAACAGGCCTTGACGGCGCGACCGCCCGCCGCGGCAAAGACCCCTCCGGCTGCGCCCGCCAAGTCCAAGCCACCCATATCCAAGGAACCCATGCCCACTATCGCTGCCAAGGCGGCTCTCTCCAGCGCCGCCGTCACAAATAAGAAGGCCAAGGCGTCGGCGAAACAACCCGCCGCGCCCCCCGCCAAAGCCCCGCCTGCCCCCGTCAACGGCGCCCCGCCGCGCTTCGGCTCGCGCGGCAAGGGCCGCAAGGCCACCGCCGCCGAGCTGGGCCAGCGCGACGACGACATGAGCAGGAACGGCGAGCACACTCTCGGCGACGGCCCTATGGGCGGCCCGGACGTTGATAAGGAACCCGAAATGTTCCCCGCGCTCTTCGGCGTGATCCGCGATCTCGCCGCTGCGCCGGATGAAGATGACGAGGTGGAGGCCGAGCCCGCCGCGATCATCGAAGAGACGGAGATGCTCGATGACCCCGTGCGCATGTACTTGCGGGAGATCGGCCGTGTCAGCCTACTCACCGCCAAGGACGAGCGCGTGCTCGCCAGGAAGATGGAGGCAGGCCGACACATCCGCAAGGTGGAGCAGGCCTTTGAGACTGGCCGCGGCCGCGCCCCTGCCGCCTATGAAACCGTCATTGAAATCGCGCGGCGCAGCGCAGAAGCCACCAAGATCATTGAAATTATCGGCGGCGCCGCAGGCCTGACCAAGGACCCCGCACTGGCGGTGTTCGCCGGCGAAGGCGGCCTGCCGAGCAAGTTCCAAGGCGAGCCTGACGAGCCCACGCTGGAGAAGCTGCAAAAGCTCCTCGGCAAGGACCCCGTCGAATCCCGCGCCCTGGGCATCGAGGTCGTCGCCAACGCCCGCGTCCTGCCGGAAGACGCCATCCATATCATCGGCGATGAGGTCCCCGTCTCCCAGGTGCCAGAACGCCTGGCCGATGACTCCGTTATCGAAGAGCTCAAGGATCACGAGCTGCGCTTCCGCAGCCTGTTCAACGGCCTCAAGGACGAAGGCGACCGCGCCCAGCGGCACCTCACCGAGGCCAACCTGCGCCTGGTGGTCAGCGTCGCCAAGAAATACATCGGGCGAGGCATGTCGCTGCTCGACCTGATCCAGGAAGGCAACATCGGCCTCATCCGCGCCGTGGAGAAGTTCGAGTACCGCAAAGGCTACAAGTTCAGCACCTACGCCACCTGGTGGATTCGCCAGGCCATCACCCGCGCCATCGCCGACCAGGCCCGCACCATCCGCATCCCCGTGCACATGGTGGAGACGATCA
The DNA here is from genome assembly GCA_009693015.1 of Dehalococcoidia bacterium. Taxonomy (GTDB): domain Bacteria; phylum Chloroflexota; class Dehalococcoidia; order SHYB01; family SHYB01; genus SHYB01. The sequence continues at coordinate 14,770 of SHYB01000025.1, read as the reverse complement.
ACAAGCTGCTGCGCGTGAGCCGCCGCCTGGTGCAGGAGTACGGCCGTGAGCCCACCAGCGAAGAGATCAGCTCGGGCATGGAAATCTCGCCGGAGAAGGTGCGCGAGATCATCAAGATTTCCCAGGAGCCCGTCTCCCTGGAAACGCCCATCGGCGAGGAAGAGGACTCCCACCTCGGCGATTTCATCGAAGACCGCAGCGCCCTCGCGCCCGCCGACGCCGCATCGCACCAGCTGCTCAAGGAGCAAGTTGAGCGCGTCCTCGACACGCTCAACGAACGCGAGCGGCGCGTACTGCAACTGCGCTTTGGGCTGGAGGACGGCCGCAGCCGCACCCTAGAAGAGGTGGGCCGCGAGTTCAACGTCACCCGTGAGCGCATCCGCCAGATCGAAGCGAAGGCGCTGCGCAAGCTGCGTCACCCCAGCCGCAGCAAGAAGCTCAAGGATTTCTTAGAGTAGCGCCCCGTCCGCCATGCAAGGAAAAGGCCCCCGGCGATATACCGTCGGGGGCCTTTTCCACAGCCGTCTTCTCTACCGGAACATGCCGGACAGCGCCTTCGGCATCCGCGTCTTCCCGCTGGCCATGCGCTTCATCATCTTCTTGATCTGCTCAAACTGCGACAGCATCTGGTTGATGTCTGCCGGCGTCGTCCCGCTTCCCGCCGCGATACGCTTGCGCCTGCTGCCTCCGATAATCTCCGGGTTGCGCCGTTCCTTCGCCGTCATGGAGAGAATGATCGCCTCCACCTTCGCCATCTGCTTGTCCGCGGCGTCGCCCTTGGGGATGCGCTTCGTCAGCATGCCCATCCCTGGCAGCATGTCCAGCATGCCCGCGACCGAACCCATCTTCTTGATCTGCCGCAACTGCTCCAGAAAATCGTCCAGGTCGAACGTCGCCTTGCGCAGCTTCTGCTCAAAATCCTTAGCCTTCTGCTGGTCCATCGTCGCCTGGGCCTTCTCCACCAGCGTCGCCATATCCCCCATGCCCAAAATGCGCGATGCCAGCCGGTCGGGGTGGTACGCCTCCAGCGCGTCCGACTTCTCGCCCATGCCCAGATACTTGATGGGCAACCCCGTCACCGCGGTGATGGAGAGCGCCGCGCCGCCGCGTGCATCGCCGTCCATCTTCGTCAAGATCAGCCCCGTCAGCGACACCTCGCGATGGAACTCCTCCGCCGCCCGCACCGCATCCTGCCCCGTCATGGCGTCCACCACCAGCAGCGTCTCCGCGGGCTTGAGCTTCTGGCTGATTTCCTTCAGCTCGCCCATCATCTCCGCGTCAACATGCAAGCGCCCCGCCGTATCCAAAATCACCCAGGCGGCATCCAGCTCCTTCGCCCGCTTGAGGGCATGCGCGCACACCTCCGGCCCGCGCTGCGACGTCCCTTCGTCATAGACGGGGATATCCAGCTGCTTCCCCAGCATCACCAGTTGCTGCACCGCCGCAGGGCGTTTCACGTCCGCCGCCACCAGCAGCACCCGCTGGCCCTGCTTCTTCAGCATCAGCGCCAGCTTCGCTGCCGTCGTCGTCTTGCCTGCGCCTTGCAGGCCCGCCAGCATGATGATCGTGGGCGGCTGGCTTGCCGCCGCCAGGCGCTTGTGCGCCCCGCCAAGAGTATTCGTCAGCTCTTCCTGGACAATCCCGATGATCTGCTGCGCGGGGTTCATGCTCTCCAGCACGCCACCCTCCATGGCCCGGCTCTTCACCCGCGCCACGAAGTCCCGCGCCACCCTGAACGCGACGTCCGCTTCCAGCAGCGCCACGCGCACCTCGCGCAGCGCCTCGTCAATCTCCTTTTCCGTCAGGCGGCCGCGTCCCCCCAGCTTGCGAAAGACGCCCGTCAGCTTGTCCGTCAGCGCTTCAAACATGGGATGCCTTGCTCAACAACAGATGTATATCCATTCTACGGGCCGCCCCAAGCGGCGGTCAACGAACCTGTCGCGACGCAATACCTGTGCTAGAATCGAGCCGCCCCAATCCTTCTTCCCTGCCCTGGTGGTCGTCATGATCCCTGTCAAACTGCGCCTCCGCAACTTCATGTGCTATCGCGACAACGCCCCCGAGCTCCTGCTCGAGGGTGTTCATGTCGCGTGCCTCTGCGGCGACAACGGCGCGGGCAAGTCCGCCCTGCTCGACGCCATCACCTGGGCCCTCTGGGGCGAAGCCCGCGCCAAGAGCGATGACGACCTCATCCACATCACCGCCGGCGAAATGGAAGTGGAGCTGGACTTTGAGGTGACGGGCAACCGCTACCGCATCGTGCGCAAGCGGCGTCGCGGCATGGGCAAGAGCGCTGGCCGAACGCTGCTGGAACTCCAAGTGCGCACCAGCGGTGATGGCGAATATATTCCCCTCACCGCCGGCACCGTGCGCGAAACGCAGCGCAAGCTCATTGACCTGCTCCACATGGACTACACCACCTTCATCAACAGCGCCTTCCTTGTCCAGGGCCGCGCCGATGAGTTCACGCTGCGTACCCCGGACAAGCGCAAGGAAATCCTCGCCGAAATCCTCGGCCTGCGCTACTACGACGGCCTCTCCGACCGCGCCCGCGACGAGGCCCGCCTGCGCCGCGACACGGTGCGCGCCCTCGATCTCGCCCTCGCCGAAAAGGAGCAGGAACTGAGCCACCGCGAAACGCACCAGGCAGCCAAGGCAGACCTGGAGACGCGCCTGGCTGCCGCAGTGGGCGAAATCCAGGCGCTGGACGCGCGGCTCTCCTCCCTGCGCGAACAGCGGCAGGCGCTGGACATGCACCGCGCCCGCGTCCAGGAGCAGGAGAAGCGCCACACCCAGCTTGCCGCCGAAATCTTACGATTGCGCACGCAAGCATCGGCCCTGGAGCGGGAGATCGCCGCGTACGAGCGCGTGCTCGCCGGCCGCGACGCCGTGGAGCAAGGCGCCGCCGCGCTGCGCGATGCGCAGACCCAGGCGCGCACGTTTGACGCCAAGTCGCGCACCTACCTCGATCTCTCCCAGCGCAAAGCGTCGCTGGAGCAGGCCATCGCCAAGCTGGCCGCGGCGCTGGATGCGGAACGCCGCGTGCAGGAGTCGCGCGCCGACGGCCTCGCCAAGCGCGCCGCCGCAGGAGAGAGCGCCGCAATCGCTCTGCCCGCTGTCGAAGCAAGCCTCGCCGTACTGGAAGCCCTGCGCGATGAGGTGGCGCAGCGCCGCGCGGAAGGGGAGCGCCTCACGCAGGAGATCGCGGCCCATAGCGCCGCCACGACGCGGCTGCGCGAAGAGATGGAATCGCTGCGCGCCCGCATAGACCAGCTTGCATCGGGACAGGGCACATGCCCGGTGTGCGGCACAGAGTTGGGAGAGGACCGCTGCCGCAACGTCACGGAGCAGTTGGAGGCCGGGGGCAAGGCGAAGAAAGCGGAGTTCCGCGAGCACCAACAGGCAGCGATCCGCCAGGAGCAGGCGCAGCGGCAGGCACAGGAAAGCATCAGGCAAGGGGATTTGCGGCTTCGGAAGGAGCCGCCCCCTCTAGAGCGCCAGGCCGCGGCGCTGCGACACGCCAGGGAGGAATCGGCATCCGCCGCCGCGGAACTGCCCCAAGCCCAAGACGCGCTCACAGACGTACAGCGCCGCATTCTTTCCCACGCCTTCGCCGAGCAGGAGCGCGCCGCCCTGCGCGAGACGGAGCAGCACCTCGCCGCGCTGGGCTACGACCGCGCCGCGCACGACGCCGCGCAAGCAAACGTGGCATCGCTGGAGACGTTCGCAGAGCAGCAGCGCGCGCTGGCAGAGGCTGACAAACGTCTCCCCGACCTTCGCCAGCGCCACGCCGAAGCCACCCTGCTCCAGGCGCAACACACCGCGGCCGCGGCGGCGCTGCAGCGCGAGCTGGACGAGGGGAAGACCGCGCTCCAGGGTTTGCCTGCGCTGGAGCAGGGCATACCCGAACATGATGCCGCCCGCAAGCAACAGGCAGCCGCCGTGGACCAGATGCGCCAGCGCCTCGGCGCCGCGGAACGCGACCTGGCGCGCCTCGACGATCTCGCCCGCGTGCTGGCGACGCAGCGCAGCGCGCGCGACCTCGCCGCGCGCGAGCAGGCAGCATACGATGAGCTTTCCCGCGCCCTGGGACGCTCCGGCGTGCAAGCGCTCATCATCGAAGCGGCGATCCCCGAAATCGAGGCAGAGGCCAATCGCCTGTTGGGACGCATGACGGACAACCGCATGCACCTCTCCCTAGAGACCCAGGCGGGCTATCGCAGCCAGGAGGGCGTGAAGGAAACGCTGGACATCAAGATCGCCGACGAGCTCGGCACGCGCAGCTACGAGACGTACAGCGGCGGCGAGGCCTTCCGCATCAACCTGGCCCTGCGCATCGCCCTCTCCCGCGCCCTCGCCCGCCGCGCCGGCGCCCCGCTGCCCACGCTGTTTATCGACGAAGGCTTCGGCACGCAGGACCCCGCGGGACGCGAGCGCATCGCCGAGACGATCAACGCCATCTCCTCCGATTTCCAGCGCATCATCGTCATCACTCACATGGACGATCTCAAGGAGCAATTCCCCGCGCGTATCGAAGTGGCCAAGCAAGCCGATGGGTCCACGTTCTGGATGAGCTAACCCTGCCCTATGCTATACTCCCCCAAGTTTTCTGATGGTGGAGCCCTGACGGAACGGCCGGACGTAAGAGACAGCCCGGACGCAAGAAACAGATGGTAGACCTCCTGCTTGCCGGCGCGGCCCGCCTGGGGCTGACGCTCTCCACAGCGCAACTCCAGCAGTTCGACCGCTTCACCAGTGAGATGCTCTTGTGGAACCAGCGGATGAATCTCACCGGCATCACCGCGCCTGAGGAGATCGTCGTGCGGCATCACCTGGACTCCCTCACCGTGGCCCTCGCCTTTCCCGGCGGCCTGCCCCCCGGCGCCCGCCTGTGCGATATCGGCGCGGGTGCGGGCTTTCCCGGCATACCGCTCAAGATCGTCTTTCCCTCGCTACGCCTCACCCTGCTGGAGTCGGTGCGCAAGAAAACCGAGTTCCTCACCCACGTCGTCGCCCTCCTGGGCCTGGACGATACGAGCGTCGTCTGCACCCGCGCCGAAGAGGGGGGGCAGGACCCGCTGCACCGCGAGCAGTACGACATCGTCACCGCGCGCGCCGTGGCCCCGCTGCCTGCGCTGGCGGAAGAGACGCTGCCGCTTGCCGGCTTGGGCGGTTGCGTCGTCGCGCCCAAGAAGGGCGACCTGGCGCACGAGCTCGCCAGCGCAGGGCGCGCCATCTCCATCCTTGGCGGCCGGCTGCGCCCGCTGCTGCACATAGACCTCCCCGGCCTGCAAGACCAGCGCTGCCTCGTTATCATGGACAAGGTTCGCCCCACCCCGGGGCCATACCCCCGCCGCCCCGGCATGCCGCAAAAGCGCCCCCTGCAATAGGGCACGCAAGGAAAAACACGCCCTTGCCACCCCAAGACACTCCCACGCCGCCGCAGGACGCCACATCAACCCTGTCCTGCCAGAAGAAGCGGTGGATCGCCCTTCCCACCCTCGCGGCGGCGTCCGTTCTGGTGATCTTTGTCACGCTGGCCGTCACGCGGTTTGATATCCACCCCGGGGAAATCTGGGATACGCTGCGGAACAGCCGGCCCAGCTACTATCTGCTGGCAGTCCTTGTGTACTACCTGACTTTCCCTCTCCGCGGCCTGCGCTGGCGCATGCTCCTGGACAACGCCGGCGCGTTCGAGCACAAGCGGCGTCCCACCGTCTTCGAGCACAGCCTGCTCGTCCTCATCAGCTGGTTCGCCAACCTCGTCACCTGGTTCCGCCTCGGCGATGCCTACCGCGCCTTCCTCCTCGCCTCCAAATGGAAGCTCAACTTCCCTCTCGCCATGGGCACCGTGCTCGCGGAACGGGTGATGGACATCATCGTCGTCCTCCCCCTGCTGATGCTTGCCAGCATCGGCCTGCTGCAAGGAGAGACCTCGCACACAGCAAGCCTCGTCCTTGGCGGCGCCACCGCGCTGGCGATCCTCGCGGCCACCGTGGTGCTGGTCATGCGGTTCTACGGCATGCGTGTGGCGCGCTTTTTGCCCGCGCGCATGGAGAAAGCCTACGCCAGCCTGCAACACGGCTTGATGCAGAGCTTTCGGCAGATGCCCGCAATGGTTCTGCTCACCGCGGCTATCTGGCTCCTGGAGGCGGCCCGCCTGTACTTTGTGGTGGATGCTCTGGGGCTGGAGCTGGGCCTGGCGTTCGTCCTCTTCGCCTCGCTGGCGAACTCCATGCTCACGGCCATCCCGGTCACGCCCGGCGGCATTGGATTTGTGGAGGTCGGCCTCACCGGCCTGCTCGTCCTAGCCCTGCCGCGCACCGACGCCGCCGCCGTGACTCTCCTCGACCGCAGCATTTCCTACTTCAGCATCCTCGTCGTGGGCGGCGCGGCGTTTTTCATTCGCCAGTCGTGGGAGGCACGACGCCGCGCCCGCACCCCCACGACGCCGGCGACGCCATCGCCGTAATCGCGCCGGCACGTCGGTTTCGTTGACGCTCCCATACCCCACTGCTACACTGGCGCCAGCTTCGAGCCGCCGCGCCGCGCGGGCACGCCGATCCCATATTGAGGAAGGGAGCATCGCATGACCACGCAGACCAAACCCACACCGCGCCAATTCAAGGTCATAGGCACCCGCCCCATCCGTCACGATGGCCTGGATAAGGTCACGGGACGCGCCAAATACGGCGCGGACATCAGCATGCCCGGCCTCCTCCACTGCAAGATCCTGCGCAGCCCGCACCCCCATGCCCGCATCCGCGGCATAGACGCTTCCAGGGCGCTGGCGCACCCCGGCGTGAAGGCCGTCATCACCGGCAAGGATTTCCCCGAAAAGCCACTCGACGTCGCCTTCATCGAAGTATTCGAGAGCATGCAGTCCCTGGCGCGCAACGTCATGGCGCGGGACAAGGCGCTGTATAAAGGCCATGCCGTCGCCGCCGTCGCCGCCACCAGCCCCCATATCGCCGAAGAGGCGCTCGCCCTCATCCGTGTGGACTATGAGGTGCTGCCCGCCGTGCTCGACCCCGTGGAGGCCATGAAGGACGGCGCGCCCATCCTGCACCAGGACATCCTGTTCGGCCCGGAGGGGAAGAAGAAGCCCAGCAACGTCGCATCCCACGCCCAGGTGAAAAAAGGCGACATCGCCCAGGGCTTCAAGGACGCCGGCGTCATCGTGGAGCAGGAGTTCCGCACCAAGGCCGTGCACCAGGGCTACATCGAGCCGCACAACTCCACGGCCTACTGGGCGCCGGACGGCCGGATCACCATGTGGAAGAGCACCCAGGCCCCGTTCGTGGTGCGCTCCCAGTCCGCCTCCATCCTCAACCTGCCGGTGCACCGCATCAAGGTCGTGCCCATGGAGATCGGCGGCGGCTTCGGCGGCAAGATCCCGCTGTACACCGACCCTGTGGTGGCCCTCCTTTCCAAAAAGACGGGCCACCCAGTCAAATATGTGATGAGCCGCAAGGAAACTTTCGAAGCCACCGGCCCCACCTCCGGCTCCTTCATGCGCGGCAAGATCGGCGCCAAGAAAGACGGCACGATCACCGCCGCCGAACTGACGATGATCTTCGAAGCAGGGGCCTTCCCCGGCTCACCCGTGGGCATGGCGCTGGCAACCTGCCTCGGCCCCTACCAGGTGCCGCACGTGCACGCTGACGGCTATGACGTGGTGGTGAACAAGCCCAAGGTCGCCGCCTACCGCGCCCCCGGTGCGCCCATCGGCGCCTTCTCCGTGGAAACGTTGCTCGACGAACTATCGCAGAAGCTCGGCATGGACCCCATGCAACTGCGCCTGAAGAACGCCACCAAGACCGGCGACCGCGATGTGTACGGCATGGCATATCCCGTCATCGGCGGCGTGGACGTGCAGCAGGCGGTGATCGCCCACCCGCACTACAAGGCCAAGCTCACTGCACCCACTCTCACCGGCCGGAAGCGGGGCCGCGGCGTGGCCCTGGGCTACTGGTTCAACGCCGGCCTGGCCTCCTCCGCCACCGTCACCGTCAACTCAGACGGCAGCGTGGGCCTGGTCACCGGCAGCGTGGACATCGGCGGCACCCGCGCCGCCTGCGCCATGCAGGTCGCGGAAGTCCTCGGCATCGCCGCGCACAACGTCTCCCCCAGCGTCGCCGATACCGACTCCGTGGGCTATACCTCCTGCACCGGCGGCAGCCGCACCGCCTTCTCCACCGGCATCGCCGCCATCACCGCCGCGGAAAAGGTGCTCGATGAGATGCGCAAGCGCGCCGCCATCCTCTGGGAGACGCAGCCGGCCGAGGTGGAGTTCGCCGATGGCGTATTCGTCTCCAAGAAGAACGCCAAAGACCGCTTCACGTTCGTGGAACTGGCGCGCAAGCTCATGGACACCGGCGGGCCGATCACCGCTGCCGCCTCCGTTGACCCGCGCGGCGTCGGCCCCACCTTCGGCGCGATGATCGTGGACGTGGAGGTAGACACGGAGACCGGCAAGGTCGCCATCCTGCGCTGTACCTCCATTATCGATGCGGGCAAGGCGGCGCATCCCGGCTATGTGGAGGGCCAGATGCAGGGCGGCGCTGTGCAAGGCATCGGCTGGGCTCTCAACGAGGAGTATTACTACAACGCCGCGGGGTCCATGGACAACGCCTCGTTCCTCGACTACCGCATGCCCACGTCCCTGGACGTGCCCATGATCGACACGCAGATCGTGGAAGTGGCCAACCCCGGCCATCCCTTCGGCCTGCGCGGCGTGGGGGAAATCCCCCTGGTGCCGCCCATGGCCGCCGTGGCCAACGCCGTCTCCCGCGCCATCGGCGTGCGCATGACGGAGCTGCCCATGACGCCGGGGAAGATTATCGCGGCGCTGGCGCAGCGCGGCGGGCGCAAGTAGCCGGCGCCCCCCTACGCCACCGCCCCCTGCTTGCGCATGCGTGCGATAGCCGCGGCGTCGTAGCCTAGCTCGCCCAGGATGGCATCCGTATCCTGCCCCTTCGTCCCCGCGAAGCGCCGGAATGCCGCGGGCGTCTCCGATAGCTTGATGGGGAAGCCCACCTGCTGGACCTTGCCCGCCTGCGGATGCTGTAAGTCCAGCTTCATCTTCCGCTGCCGCACCTGCGCGTCGGCGAACACCTCGTCGAAGGTGTATATCTTCACCACGCAGGTATCCTCCTGGCTCATCAGGTCGTGCCACTCCTGCGCCGTCTTGGTTTTGAACGCCTGCCGCAGCGCCGCCTCCGTCTCCGGCCACCGCTGCTGATCGAACTGCCGATCGGCGAGGTGGGGCCGCCCCGCCAGCTTGCACACGTTGACAAAAAACCACGGTTCCATGGCCCCCACCGCCAGCCAGCGCCCGTCTTTCGCCTCATACACGTTGTAGTACGGCGTGCCCCCGTTGTACCGCGTCGCGGAAGGCTTCGGCGATTTTCCCGTCATGAAGAACTCCTGCGTGTACTGCGCCATGAGGCCAATCACGCCGTCGGTCATGGAGACGTCCACGTACTGCCCCCTGCCCGTGCGCTGCCGCGCCACCAGCGCCGTCAGCACACCGATGATCGCGTTCTGCGCCCCGCCCGCGTAGTCGGCGATCAGGTTCCCGGGGATCACCGGCGTGCCGTCTTTCGCCCCCACCAGGCTCAGCGCCCCGCCGATGGCCACGTAATCCACATCGTGCCCCGCCATGAGCCGGTACGGGCCGTCCTGCCCATAGCCCGTCAGCGAAAGGTAGATGATGCGCGGGTTCAGGGCGCGGCACGTCTCGTAATCAATCCCCAGGCGAGCCGTCACTCCAGGACGGAAGCCCTCGAGCACCACGTCTGCCTGCGCCGCCAGCTTCTTGAACACCGCCGTGCCGTCCTCGTCCTTCAGGTTCACCGCGATGCGCCGCTTGTTGCGCTCCAGCGCGTTGAACGCCGCCGCCCGCACGTCCGAGCTATCGCGGTACGCCACCTTCTCCTCGGTGAAACCCGACCGCCTGCCGCTCACCGCGGCCTCCTCCAGGCGGATCACGTCGGCGCCCATGTCCGCCAGGTACATGGAGACGTACAGCCCCGGCGCGTATCTCGCCAAATCCAATACGCGAATGCCTTCAAGCGCCATGGTCATGCGATACACCCCCGTGAGCGGATATGGGCTGCGCCGCCTACTCTAGCACGCCCTCGATGATCATGTCCGCAATCTCGTCGTCGCTGCACCCCAGCACATCCCGCAGCACCTGCTCATTGTGCTGGCCCAAAAGCGGGGCGGGCGCATCCGGCCCGCTGGCGCTTTCCGAAAGGCGGAAGGCGAAGCGCTCGTAGTGGTGCCGCCCGATCTCCGGGTGCTCCAGCGCCACGAAGTGTCCCTGCGCCGCCAGCTGTGGATCGGCGAAGAGGTCGGTGGCGTTCTGCACCACGCCCGCGGGCACGCCCGTCGCTTGCAGAAGGCGCATAAGCTCGTGCGCATCGAACGCCTGCGTCCATGCGCCCATATTTTCATCCAGCGCCGCCGCATGGCGCCGCCGCCCCAGCACCGTAGCGAAGCGTTTCTCCTGCGACCAGTCCGGGTCGCCCATCGCCAGGCGCAGCGCCGTCCACTGCGCGTCGTTCGCCACGGCGATAGCGCACCAGCGGTCGTCGCCGCGGCAGGGGTAGGCATTGTGCGGCGCGGCGCTGGCATGCGCGTTCCCCGCACGCGTGGCGATGCGCCCGCTGGTGGCGTAGTCCAGCACCTGCGGCGCCAAAAACTGGAGCCCCGCCTCCAGCTGTGACAGGTCGATGCACATCCCTTCGCCGGTACGACGCCGCCCTGCCAGCGCCGCCGCCACCATCGCCGCTCCGAAGCGCGGGCTGATGAAGTCGGTGTACGCCCCGTACGCCCCCGCGGGCTCGCGGTCGGGCCACCCCAGCAGGTGGGTGTAGCCGGAAAGGGAAACGAGCTGCGTGCCGAACCCCGGCTGGCGGGCGTACGGCCCCGTCTGCCCCTGGTTCGTGGAACTGATATAGATGATCCCCGGATTGATGCGCCGCGCCTCCTCATACCCCAGGCCCAGGCGCTCCATCGCCCCCGCCGTAAAGCTCTCCGCCATCACGTCCGCCCAGGCGATCAGCTTGCGGGCCACATCCATCGCCTTGGGCTTTTTCAAGTCGAGCGTCAGGCCCAGCTTACCCGCATTGAACGCCGCCCAGAACGCGCTGCGGTTCACCCCCGGCGTGCCGTCCTTGTACGGCGGCGACGTGCGCAGGAAATCGGCCCGCGATATGCTCTCCACGCGCACCACGGTGGCCCCGTGATCGGCGAGGTAGCGCATGGTGATCGGCCCCACGCCGACCCACGAGAAATCGGCCACCTTCACTCCGGCGAAGGCTCGTTGCCCGCCGCTCATCAGATCACCCCGCCTGCGCGCAGCGCCGCCATTTCCCGCCCGCTCAAGCCCAGCTCGCCCTGATACACCTCGCGATTGTGCTCCCCCGCATGCGGCGCGCGCCCGCGGATGCGCGGCTCGCCGTGCGACGTTCGCACGAACGGGCCGGGATAGGTCACCGCGCGGCGCATGCCGTCATGCGGCACCTGCACGAAAAAACGCCGCTCCGCCAGTTGGCGATAGCCCATGAGGTCGGCCACGGTGTACACCGGGTAAAGAATGAAACGCCACTGCACCGCGCCCTGGTACAACTCCTCCACGGTGCGCTGGGCAAAGAACGGCTCCGCCAGCGGCTCCAGCCTGTCCAGATCGTCCTGCGTCAGCGACCACGGCTGCACCTGAGACCAATCGCGGTCGAGCGCGGGGTCGCGGGAAAAGCCCTCCGCCTGCATCCACGCCGCCAGCCCCTTCCAATCGCCGCGTCCCACAAACGTCACATAGCCGTCCTTGCATCGCCAGTGCACCCGCAGCCGCGCGCCGTCCGGCCGCCGCCGCACCGCGCCGCCGCGCCGCACGTCCACCCTCATGGCGTCCCAGAACTGGTTGGTGTTCATCAGCGTCCACAGCACCGCCTCCTGCGCCGAGACATCCACCCTCTGGCCGCGCCCCGTGCGCTGCCGTTGCAGGTTGGCGAACAGCGCTCCCGCCGCCGCCTCTGCGCCGGCATGCAGGCACGCCTGCGGTACGGAGAACGTCAGCGGCGGGCGATCGTCGTCGCCCGAGGAGTGCATGAACCCGCCCATGGCCATCGCCACCAGGTCCGGGCCTTGATACGATGCATACGGGCCTTCCCGCCCGAACGCCGTCACCGCCACGGCGATGAGCCTGGGCCAGCGTTGCCCCCGCGACACATCGTCCAGCCCCAGGCCCTCCAGCGCATCCGGCGCGGACGACGCGATCACGTACGATGCATCGGCGAGCAGCCGGTGCAGCAGCGCCAGGCCCGTGGGGGTCTCCACATCCAGCGTGATGCTGCGCTTGCCCGCATCCGCGGCCCAGGCCCACAGGCTGCCCTCCGCCTGCGGCGCGCCATTGAGAAACGGCCCATCGCGGCGATAGGCGCTGCCGCCCAGCGGCTCGATCTTGATGACGTCAGCGCCCAGATCGGCCAGCACGCGGCCGCAATAGGCGCCTTGCGCATCCGCCAGATCCAGCGCGCGCTGGCCGGCAAGCAGGGAATCGTCGGTCACCGGCGGTCTCCAAAAGTGTTGGGGAAGCGCTGGCAGTATAGCAGGGCGCGGCGATCCTGGAGAACGGCGCGCTCAGGGAGACCCCGGAGGAGCGGCGGCGACGACCTCCGCTGGCGCCACGGAATCCCGCCGCAGCAGCGCGCCCAACACCACCGTCAGGGCGCACAGCACCACGGCGATCCCCGTCAGCAGCAGCTGGCCGCTCCCGAAGCCTCCCGTGGCATCGGCAAGCACGCCCATGAGCAGCGGGCCCATGACGCCGCCGATCTCGCCCGTGGTGAAATAGAGGCCGCCTGCCGCGCCCATGTTCCTCGCGCCCACGCGCGGCGCTTCCATCAGCGTGAGCAAGCTCACCGGCGTGATCGAGCTGCGTACCGCACCAAGCACCGCGAGCCCCAAGGCGAGCAGCGCCGCCGTCCCCGATCCAATCAGGAGCGAGCACACGCCTGTCGCCGCGAAGCAGCAGAACAAGATCGGTATGCGGCGGCGCGGCGACGCCAGGCGCGGGATAATCAGCGCGCCGGGAATGCCCAGCGCCATCGCGCCTGCGGCCCAAAGGCCTGCTTCTTTCGCTGACATCCCCGTGTCGCGCAGCATCTCCGGAAGCCAGTTGCTATAGGCGTGCAGCAGCAAGAACGACCCCACCGTCATCGCCAGCATCAGCCGCACCACGGGAATTCGCAGCAGCGCGGGAAAGTCCCGCCAGGAGGACTGGGCGCCCCCTCCCCGCCCCGGTGCCACGTCCCGTCCAATGAGCAGCCAGACCATGCACGCCACTGCGGCCACGCCCGCATACACCGTCAGCGTCAAGCGCCAGCTATCGTCAAACAGCGGCATAAGCACGCTGTTTGCAGTGAACAGCGCCAGCACGCCCCCTGCGCTCAGGCCGGAGATGTAGATGCCCAGCGCCTTGCCTCGCTCCTTCGCGCCGAACCAGGTGCTCACCAGCTTGGGGGCGCCCACGGAAATCAGCGGCCCGCCCACGCCGAACAAGGCAATGGCGAGAAAGAGCGTGACCCCGTTAGGAGCCACGGCGCGGAGAAAGCCGGAGAGGGCCAAAAGCGCGGCGCCTGCGGCCAGCGCGCGGCGCAGCCCGTAACGGTCCACCACCGCGCCCGCGGGCACGGCCATGGCGATGTACACCAGCAGCCACGCCCCCAGGATAAAACCCATCGCCGACTGGCTCAGCCCCAGGTCGGCGCGGATCGGCGTGATCAGCGGGGCGATCCCTGAGCCGATCAACCCGAATGAGCTATAGATAAAGGTGACGCCGCCCAGCATGAGCCAGCGGTGCGGTGACGACGTCGGGTCGGCAATGGTGCGCGGTGACAGGTTGTTCCCCTCAGCGCCAGGACGTCAGCCTCGGTACGCCACTTGCCGCGGCGACGGCGCTGCGCCGCATTATACGCCGCGTCTGGGATGGGGTGATGACGCCTCCCGCGTGCGCCCAAGCCGGCGTGTGACGCGTGAGGTCGTGAGCCCATGTCCGCCCGCTAGTACCGGGACTGTCGCTTCATGCAACACGGATCCGATTGCTGGAGAGGCGGCAGGGACGCGCTGACCTACGGGCCACCGTGCCGTGCCTGCCGAGGGTACCCGGCCCCTTGGGGGATGCCGTCTGCATCCCCCAAGGGGCAACGGATGCTCCGCCAGCCGCGCTATTTGCCGGTGAGAAAGTTGTTGATGCCCATGGAATAGGCGCGTTTGCCTGTCTTCCACGCCGTGCCCGCGCCCACGCCAGGTTTGTGGGCATAGATGTCACTAACCTCAGCGAGGGCGACCAAGAGAGTGCGGTCGACGGAAAGACGGGAGTACTCCCGTCCCAGGCGAACGTACTCGTCCACGCTGGGAGAGGCCAGCCAGTCGCGGGCAACCTTCTCGATTTGCGCATCGTCAGCGCTCCGCGAGATGCCTTTTGCATCGACGATACCCAGTGAGATGGCCGAGCTGATCGGCCGGTTTTGCACGATCGTCAGCCCGCCGACGGTGGGGCGCTGGAATAGGCCGGGAGGAGTCTGCCACTTATCGCGATAGGTGGCATACGTGGTGCTGATGCGGTTCACCTTGACCCCAATCTGCTCCCACCACACCGCCAGCGCCTCCATCATCTGTGGCCCCTCCGGCAGACCCGCTTGCTCGAAGATGTACACGTCCAGGGAGAAGCCTGCGAAGCCAGCATCCTGGAGCATCTGCT
>SHYB01000024.1 GCA_009693015.1 Dehalococcoidia bacterium | reverse complement strand
GGAGAAGCAGACGATCCGCGATATAGCACGGGGCTGGCAGGGCGATGGATAAGAAGACGATCCGAGATATTGATGTGGCGGGCAAGCGGGTGCTGGTGCGGGTGGACTTCAACGTGCCGCAGGACGATGGGGGGAAGATCGGCGACGACAGCCGCATCCGCGCCGCGCTGCCGACGATCCGCTACCTGCAAGAACGCCAGGCGAAGGTGATTCTGTGCTCGCACCTGGGACGGCCCAAGGGCGTGGAGGCGAAGTGGTCGCTGGGGCCGATTGCGGCGCGGCTGGGGGAGCTCTTGGGGACGGGCGTGCCGCTTGCCGGCGATTGTGTGGGGGCGCAGGCGCAGGCGGCAGTGGCGGCGGTTGCGCCCGGGGGCGTAGGGTTGCTGGAGAACCTGCGCTTCCACCCCGAGGAGGAGAAGAACGAGGCGGGCTTTGTGCAGGCGCTGGCGAGCCTGGCGGATGTGTATGTGAACGACGCTTTCGGCACGGCGCATCGCGCGCACGCTTCCACAGAGGGGGTGGCGCACCGGCTGCCCGCGGTGGCAGGGCTGCTGATGGAGAAGGAGATCGTGTTTTTGGGCAAGGCGGTGCAACGCCCGGAGCGGCCGCTGGCGTGCATTGTGGGCGGGGCGAAGGTGAGCGACAAGGTGAAGATCATCGAGCATATGCTGGGACAGGTGGATGTGCTGCTGGTGGGGGGAGGGATGTGCGCCACGTTTTTCCTGGCGAAGGGGTACGGCGTGGGAAGCTCGCTGGTGGAGGGGGAGATGGTGGAGACGGCGCGGCGGCTGGAGGAGCGGGCGAAGTCGCTGGGGAAGCCGCTGCTGTTGCCGGTGGATGTGGTGGCGGCGGAGCGGTTCGCCGCGGATGCGCCGGCGAGGACGGTGGCGGCGGCGAGCGTGCCGGAGGGGTGGACGATCCTGGACATCGGCCCACAGACGGTGGCGCTGTTCAAGAGCGAGCTGCGGAAGTGCATGACGGTGGTGTGGAACGGCCCGATGGGGGTGTTCGAGATGCCGAGGTTCGCCGCGGGGACGAAGGGCGTGGCGGAGACGCTGGCGGGGCTGAAGGCGACGACGATTGTGGGGGGCGGGTCTACGGCGGAGGCGGTGTACGCGCTGGGGCTGGCGGAGAAGATGTCGCACGTGTCCACGGGCGGGGGGGCGTCGCTGGAGTTCCTGGAGGGGAAAGAGCTTCCGGGCGTGGCGGCGCTGCAAGATAAGTGAACAGCTAGAAGGAACGCGCAGGCGCTATGAGCTTTATACACGTGACGGAGATTGCGGAGAGTACGCCGACGAAGATCGTGCTGCTGGTGGCGGACGGCCTGGGCGGGCTGGCGCACCCGGAGACGGGGCTTTCCGAGCTGGAGACGGCCAGGCTGCCGAACCTGAACGCGCTGGCGGCGAAGAGCGTGCTGGGGCTGACGGTGCCGGTGCATGCCGGGGTCACGCCAGGGAGCGGGCCGGGACACCTGTCGCTGTTCGGCTACGACCCGCTGGAGTACCCCATCAAGCGCGGCATCATGGAGGCGCTGGGGGTGGGGATCCCGGTGCGGGCGGGGGAGATCGCGGCGAGAGGAAATTTTTGCACGGTGGACGGGCACGGCGTGGTGGCGGACCGGCGGGCAGGACGCCTCCCATCGGAGCAGTCGGAGCCGCTGTGCGCGCTGCTGAACAAGATCACGGTGAGCGGCGCGGAGGTGGCGGTGCACCCGGTGAAGGACCATCGTTTTGTGGCGGTGTTTCACGGCGAGGGGCTGAGCGATGAGGTGACGGAGACGGACCCGGGGAAGGTGGGGGTGGCGCCGGTGGCGGTGCGGGCGACAGCGGCGGCGGGGGAGAAGATGGCGAGGATCGCCAATGAGTTTGCGGCGAAGGCGAAGCAGGCGCTGGCGGGCCGGTCGCCGGCGAATATGGTGCTGGTGCGGGGCTTCTCCGGCGCGCCCACGGTGCCTTCGATGATGGAGCGTTTCAAGCTCAAGCCGGCAGCGATCGCCAGCTACCCGATGTATCGCGGGCTGGCGCAGATCGTGGGCATGGACGTTCTTAGGACGGGGAATACGATGGACGCGGAGATTGAGACGCTGCGGGAGCAGTGGGGGAAGTACGATTTCTTCTTTGTGCACTACAAGCATGCCGACGCCGCGGGCGAGGACGGCGATTTCCCCAAGAAGGTGCGGGTGCTGGAGGAGTTCGACAGCTACCTGCCGAAGGTGCTGGCGCTGAAGCCGGATGTGCTGATGGTTGCGGGCGATCATTCCACGCCGGCGGTGATGGGCGGGCATTCGTGGCACCCGGTGCCGTTTCTGCTGCATGCGCGGCTGGCGGGGGCGGACGGCGTGGCGGGGTTCAACGAACGCACGTGCGCCCGCGGGTCGCTGGGGCGGTTCCCGGCGAAGGATTCGCTGATGCTGGCGATGGCGTGCGCGCTGAAGCTGGTGAAGTATGGGGCGTAGGTGGGCGGACAGGTATGAAGCAACGGGTCCCGCCCAGACCTTGTTGATCAGAGGAGAGGCGATTGTGACTATGAGCGGCGAGCCATCCCCCTACCCCCTTCCTTTCCTGGAAGGGGGTGAAATTGGGGACACCCCAAACCCCGGCAGGGGCTCTGCCCCTGCACCCCGGTCAAGAGGGATGGAGCGGAACCGGAAGACGCCGGTGATTGCGGGCAACGGGAAGATGAAGAGCACATGAAGCGGACGCCGGTGATCGCGGGCAACTGGAAGATGAACACCACGCTGGGGGAGGCGCGGGCGCTGGCGCAGGCGCTGCGCGGGCCGCTGGATGCCGTGCGCGGGGTGGAGAAGATCGTGTGCCCGCCATTTGTTTCGCTGGCGGCGGTGAGCGAGGTGCTGCGAGGGTCGAGCGTGGCGGTGGGGGCGCAGAACGTCTATCACCAGCCGAAGGGAGCGTTTACGGGGGAGATTTCGCCGGGGATGCTGGCGGGGCTGTGCACGCACGTGATCATTGGGCATTCCGAGCGGCGTCAGTATTTTGGCGAGGATGACGCGGCGGTGAACAAGAAGGTGGGGGCGGCGCTGGAAGCAGGTCTGGCGCCGATCATGGCGGTGGGGGAGAGGCTGGAGGAGCGGGAGCAGGGGAGGACGGAGGCGGTGATCACGTGGCAGGTGCAGGGCGGCCTGAAGGATATTGCCGCCGCGGCGTCGCTGGTGATTGCCTACGAGCCGGTGTGGGCCATCGGCACGGGGCGTGCGGCGACGCCGGAGGAGGCCAACGCCACGATTGGGTTGATACGGAGGCTGGCGGCGGGGCAGTACGGGGATGCGTTCGCGCAGAGGCTGCGGATTTTGTATGGGGGGAGCGTGACGCCGGAGAATGTGGGGGCGATTATGGGGCAGCGGGAGATTGACGGCGGGCTGGTTGGCGGGGCGAGCTTGAAGGCGGGCGATTTCATTACGCTGGTGCAACGGGCGGCGGAGGCTGCGGCGGCGCGCTAGGGATGGGAGCGCGTGCTGCCACGCGGCAGTGTCACGCGTCGTTGCTCCCGCCCGCCCGCACATGTTGTATGAGAGGACGGGGGCACATTCCCCGTACCTCTGCGGCAACACCCCAGGAGAGGGAGCTAGGGACAGCTCTTGAGGCTATGACAGGTGAGAATAACTTGATGGGGCAGGGGCAGGAGAGGCCACGTCCGCCGCTGCTGGCGCTGGTGGGGCCGACGGGCACGGGAAAGTCGGCGATGGCGGTGCGGCTGGCGGAGCGTTTTGGGGGGGAGATTGTGGGAGCGGACAGCCGGCAGGTGTACCGTGGGATGGCGATCGGCACGGGGAGGCCGCCAGCGGAAGAGATGGCGCGCGTGCCGCATCACGTGATCGGGGTGATGGAGCCGGACGCGGAGTTCAGCGTGGCGCAGTATCAGCGCATGGCGATGGGGGCGATTGCGGAGATTCACGGGCGCGGGAGGCTGCCGATGCTTGTGGGCGGCAGCGGGCAGTACGTGCGGGCGGTGCTGCAGGGACTGCGGGTGCCGGCGGTGCCGCCGAACGAGGCGATGCGCCGATCACTAGAGACGGCGGCGAGGGAGGAGGGAGGCCGGGAGCGGTTGCTGGCGCAGTTGCGGGAGGTGGACCCGGTGACGGCGCAGCGAATTGACCCGTATAACGTGCGCCGGGTGATCCGGGCGATCGAGGTAAGCGTGGCGACGGGGAGACCGTTTTCCGAGGCTGGGGGGGCGGCGCCGCCGCCGTTCCGCACGCTGGTGCTGGGGCTGACGCTGGAGCGTGCGGCGCTGTACCGGCGCATTGACGCGCGGGTGGACGAGATGATTGCCGTAGGGTGGCTGGAGGAGGCGCGGTCGCTGCTGGCGCGGGGCCTGAGGCCGGAGCTGCCGGCGCTGTCCAGCCTGGGGTATCGGGAGATGATGGCGGTGGCGCAAGGCGCGATGACGACGGCGGAGGCGGCGGCGCGGATCAAGCGGGATACGCATCGTTTCGCGCGGGGGCAGTACGGGTGGTTCCGGCTGGGGGACGGGGGCATACGCTGGATTGACATAACGGAGGATGGGTATGGGCAGGCGGAGGAGGCGGCGGCGGGGTGGCTGGAGGATGGTGGCGAGGGGTAAGGAGGGGATGCAGGGGTGGCGTGGCATTGTCGTGTGGCGGATAGAGGGCGGTGGGATGCGCTGAGGATGGGAGTGGCGGAAAAGGCGTGGCGGCGTGGATAGGAGGGGTTGGGCAGAGGCAGGAGGGGTATGCGCGGAAAAGGCGGGGGCCATGGTGAGGGATGGTGGGGTTAGCGCAAGTTGACCCTGTAGGGTGGGGCGATTATAGTTGCCCACAATCGTTCTTCCAGTCGAACCCGCAGATGGAAGTGGTGGGGGCGTCCGGGGCGACGGATGGCGAGTCCTTGGTGCAGGCGGCGCGGGCATTGCAGCCGGACATGGTGCTGATGGGGATCAAGATATTGCAGCCGGCGGTGATGGAGCGGCTGGAGGCGCTGCGGCAGGAGTTCCCGCATGCGGCGTTCGTGCTGCTGTCAGCTTCATATGACGTGAAGGGGATCAAGGCGCTACGCGAGTTTTCGCGTCGCACGACGGTGGGGTGCGCCTATTTGCTGAAGCATACGATCGATACGGTGGACCAGCTGACGCAGGTGGTGCAGGCGGTGGCGGAAGGGCGGATTATTCTGGACCCGGCGGTGATGGAGGGTCTGATTTCCACGGCGGAATCGAAGTTTACGTTCATCAAGTAGCTCTCTCCGCGGGAGCTTGAGGTGATGAGCTGGATGGCGAAGGGGCATCGCAACAACACCATCGCCTCGATGCTGTGCCTGGAGCCGAAGACGGTGGAGCGGCACATCTTTTGGCATTGGGGAACGCCGGTGGTACACCATGCTAGCACGGGATGTTTAGCGTGCCGTCCCCCAAACGGGTGATAGTGGGGCGCGGCGCGAGGCCGCGGATGACGGCGGGCCGGCAAGGCCTTAGAGCATGATGGGGGCGGGGCGGGGCTGGACGGGGATCGCGCCGCCGCGAGATGCCTGGAAGGTATCGTCCAGCATCTGGAGGAGGGCGCCGAGGCCCCAGCGTTTGTCGGCGGAAATGAGGACGGTGGGCTGGCCGGGGTCGCCAACCTTTCCTTTGAGGGATTGGGCAAGATCGGCGAGCTCGGCCTCGCGATGGAGGCCGGGGGCGAGCAGGTCGGCCTTGTTGAGGGCGACGACGACAGGTTTGGAGGGCAAGCCCATTTCGCGGATCGTTTCGTCTACGACGCGGGCCTGCTCGGCGGCGTTGCGGTGGGTGATGTCTACGACGTGGACGAGGACGTCAGCGTCGGCGAGTTCTTCCAGGGTGGCGCGGAAGGCGGCGACGAGGCCGTGGGGCAGCTTGTTGATGAAGCCGACGGTGTCTGTGAGGAGGAAGGGTGCGCCGGAGGGGAAGCGGGCGCGGCGGGTGACGGGGTCGAGGGTGGCGAAGAGTTTGTTTTCCACCAGCGTTTGGGCGCGGCCAAGGGCGTTGAATAGGGTGCTTTTGCCGGCGTTGGTATAGCCGATGAGAGAGATGATGGGGATGCCGTCACGCTTGCGGCGGTCGCGGTAGAGGGCGCGATGGGTGCGGACTTCGTCGAGCTCGCGTTTGAGGCGATGGATGCGGTTGCGAATGAGGCGGCGGTCGGTTTCGATCTGGGATTCGCCGGGGCCGCGTGTGCCGATGCCGCCGCCGAGGCGCTCGAGGTGGGACCATTGGCCGGCGAGGCGGGGGAGGAGGTATTCGTGCTGGGCGAGCTCGACTTGGAGGCGGCCCTCCTTGGTGCGGGCGCGGCCGGCGAAGATGTCTATGATGAGGGCGGTGCGGTCAATGACCTTGGTGTTGACGATGCGTTCGATGACCTCCTGCTGGGAGGGGGAAAGCTCATCATCCAGGATGACGACGGTGGCGTGGCGTTCGGCGGCGAGGTCGCGAATCTCTTCGAGCTTGCCTTTACCGAGGTAGGACGGCGAGGGACGGTCGAGGCGCTGGCCGACGACGGCGGCGACGGTGGCGCCGGCGGTGCGGGCAAGCTGGGATAGCTCGTCGAGGCTGTCTTCGAGGGTGAGGGCCCCGATGCGCTGCTTTACCTCTGCGCCGGCCAGGATGGCCCGCTCTGAAGGGGGCCTGGTTACGATGAGCGATCGGGGGATGGCTTTTCTCCGCTACGCTTGTGTGCCGAGCTTGAGGCTGGCGATGCGCCGGACGCCTTCTTGCAATTGATCGTCGGGAAGGGTGAGGGAGAGGCGGACGTAGCCTTCGCCGTACCTGCCGTAGCCGCTGCCGGGGGTGACGACGACGGCGGCTTCGTCAATGAGTTTGGCGGCGAAGGCGGCGGAGGTGTAGCCCTGGGGGACGCGGGCCCAGATGTAGAGGCTGGCCTTGGGGGAGAGGACCTTGAGGCCGATTTGGGCGAGGGCGGCGACGAGGGTATCGCGGCGGTGCTGGTAGTGGCGGACGTTATCGGCGACGCAGGACTGGTCGCCGGCGAGGGCGGCCATAGCGGCGAGTTGGATGGCCTGGGGGATGCCGGAGTCAAGGTTGGATTTGACGCGCATGAGGGCGTTGACGAGCTTGGGGTTGCCTACGGCCATGCCGACGCGCCAGCCGGTCATGTTGTAGGTTTTGGAGAAGGAGTGGAACTCGATGGCGATGTCCATTGCGCCCCTGGCCTGGAGGACGCTGGGGGGACGGAGGCCGCCGTAGGCGATTTCGGTGTAGGGGGCGTCATGGCAGAGGGCGATCTCGTACTTCTTGCAGTAGGCGACGGCTTTCTCAAAGAAGGCGAGGTCGCAGACGGCGCCGGTGGGGTTGTTGGGGTAGTTGAGCCACATGACCTTGGCTTTGCGGGCGATGTCAGGAGGGATGGCGTCGAGATCGGGGAGGTAGCCGTTCTCTTCGAGGAGGGGCATCCAGTGGCTGGTTGCGCCTGCAAACATCGTGCCGATGGAGTAGACGGGGTAGCCGGGATCGGGGACGAGGGCGATGTCGCCGGGATCGAGGAGGCAGAGGGCCATGTGGCCGATGCCTTCTTTGGCGCCGATGAGGGGGAGGACTTCCGTGTCTGGGTTGAGGGTGACGGCGAAGCGGCGGCTGTACCAGCCGGCGATGGCTTTGCGGAACTCTGGGAGGCCGTCAGACTCAGGGTAGCGATGGTTGGCGGGGAGTTGCGCCGCTTTCCACAAGCCTTGGAGGATGTGATCGGGCGTGGGGAGGTCGGGGTCGCCGATGCCGAAGGAGACGACGCTGATGCCCTGGGCGCGCTTGGCGGCGATTTTCTTGGAGATTTCGACGAAGAGGTAGGGGGGAAGTTGTTCGATGCGCTTGGCAAGTTGCATGCGGTGGTCTCCTGAGGGGTGTACGAGCGCTGCACCATGATAATAGAGGAAGCGCCGCGCAAGGTGAAGGGGGCTAAGGAGCGAATGCGCCGAGGGTGGTTGGCAGCGGGAAGGGACAGGGCAGCGGGAGCATGCGGCGGGCTGATACGTGTATCCCGCTGAAGTGGAGCAGGCGCGCCGGCGCCATCCCGCATGAGGACGTGAGCTATGTGACGTGGCTGGGGGCAGATGCCAAGGTTGGTCGGGGAAGCGGCAGATGAGCTATTATGAGCACCGTCACAGAAGCGATTGACACAAAGGGGAGGAAGCAGGCGCAATGGAAGGCAGATATTCGCCGGGCGTGTTCATGGCGCTCATGGATTGCATTGACCCCGCCAAGGAGGACGAATTCAATCGCTGGTATGGCTTGACGCTGATACCGGCGCTGGAAGAGCTTGGCTGCGTGCGCAACTCACGGCGGTATGAGAATGTCTACGCCAAGGAAGGGACCTTCCGCGGGCGGCCAAAGTACCTGGCCATCCATGAGGTCTACCACGATAGGCTGGACGAGGCCCTCAAGATGATCCGCCATCGTGAGGCCAAGCTGAAGGCGGATGGGAAGTGGTTCGACTCCATGCTGACGAAGGCCAGCGTGCTGTACGGACGTGTGGGCCCGGAGTTCCACTCAGGCCACGGCGGCGGCCATATCGAAATCCTGTATTGCGGCATGGTGGGTTACACCGACCCCAATCGCAAGGCGGAGTTCGACGCCTGGTACAACGACCGGCATTCGCCGGATGCGCTGAACGCCGGTCTGTGCGACACCGGCTATCGGTTCGATGTGGTTGATCCCTACGACCCTGCGCCGCATCAGTCCTCCCGCTGCCTCTCACTGTATGAGACGTCCGTGGACCTGGCGACGCTGGAACGGCGCCTGGAGGGCTTCCGCAAGCAAATGTTCGCGGTGGACCCGCTGTGGGTGAGCCTGCTGAGCATCACGTACAGCGGTCTGTTCCGTCCCATGCCATAGCGCGGGCGCCGTCATGCAGGGTCGTCCTAGCGGGAACAGGTCAGTCGTTTGCGGAAGCGGGCCTGCGGCATAGGCGGGCCTGTGCATCAGGGCGCCAGTGGCAACTATTACTTGGAACGGGCGGCGTTCCACTGATATTGGGGCCTGGCGGTGTACGACTTTTCCACGGGGTTGTAGTAGTGGCGGAGAGGGGAGTAGGCGCCTGTGGAGAGGGCGAGGATGTAGGTGTCGTCGGTGAGGCCGGTGAAGCCGTGGATGTCGTTGGGCGGCGCGGGCAGGATGCTGACCTCCGGCGGACGCATGACACGTTCCTCGACGATGGTAAGGTCAGCGTAACCGGGCTTGGCGCCGTCGTCACGCCGCTGATACCGGCTGTATCGCAGCGCGCCGTGGTAGAGGCCAATGGCCTCCCATGTCCCGTGGTTATGTGCGGGCACGGCGACGTCCTTGCCTGGGTGGGAGATGAGGATGAAAAACTCAGGGTCGTAATAGAGCCAGACGGAGTCCTGGGTGTGGGCGGAACTGCGGGGGACGCCGAGGTCCAGCAGGCTTGGGTGATGAAGAAGGGACTGGATATGCTGGGTTACCTGGGGGGCGGCGGCAGCCATATCGTTGTGGTGCTTGGCGAGGCAGGCAAGGATGTCTTGGGCGCAGCGGCGGGGGGAATAAGAAGGCATGGTGGTCATGCGCGCCTCCAGTGCGGGCTAGCGGTCAGGCCAGTGGCCGCGGAAGACGAGTTCGGCGGGGCCTTCGAGCCAAACCTGGCCCGCGCCATCCCAATCGACGCGCAGGGTGCCGCCGGGGAGGTCAATGTCCACGGAGGGGCCGGCAAGGCCTTTGATCTGGGCGGCGACGGCGACGGCGCAGGCGCCGCTGCCGCAGGCGAGGGTGAGGCCGGCGCCGCGCTCCCAGACGCGCATCTTGAGGTGGGAGCGGCCGAGGACGTTGACGATGGAGAAGTTGACGCGGCGCGGGAAGAACGCATGGTGTTCCACGCGGGGGCCGACAGCCTCCAGCGGCACCTGGTCTACGGGCTGATCGAGGAAGGCGACGGCGTGGGGGTTGCCCATGGAGAGGCAGGTGACGTGGAAGGGGCCGCCCTCAACGTGGAGGGGGTGGTCCACGATGCGCGCTGCGCCGTTGGCTGCGACAGGGATGTCTTTGGGGGTGAAGCGGGGGGCGCCCATGCCGACGCGGACGCGCTGTACCAGGCCGTCTTCTCCCAGGGTGGCGGCGACCTGCTGGATGCCGGCGAGGGTTTCTACCGTCATCTGGGTGCGCTTGGCGGGAAGCAGGCCGCCGTCCATGACGTATTTGGCGAAGCAGCGGATGCCATTGCCGCACATCTCGGACTCGGAGCCATCAGGGTTGAACATGCGCATGAGGTAGTCAGCCCGCTTTGAGGGGGCGATGAGGAGGATGCCGTCGGCGCCGACGCCGAAGTGGCGATGGCACATCTTGATGGCAAGAGCAGGCCAGTCCTGCTGGAGCGTGCGGGCATCGAGGAGGACAAAATCGTTGCCCGTGCCGTGCATTTTGACGAAGTCCAGGTTGTGCTCTCCCCTGTGGCGCAGCCCGCATGGCGGGCTGCGGCGAAACGCTCGATGGCGGATGCTCCATTATACTGCGGGGACAGTTTGTGCCGCCCGCGGGCGCAAGGAGCGTGGCATGGAGTATCCGCGGATCGCGCCGATGATGAACCCGCTGATGTCGCCGCTGGTGGCGATGACGGCGTCATGGGGGGGCCGGGACAACGCGATGCTGGCGTCGGGGATTGTGGGGGCGTCCATCGTCCCTGAGTCGCCACGGGTTCTGGTGTTGGTGGGGAAGGAGCATTTGACGCACCGGCTGATCGCGGGGAGCGGGTGCTTCGCGCTGTGCTTTTTGCGCCGCGACCAGATTGCGCTGGCGCGGACGCTGGGGTTTGTGAGCGGGCGTGCGCAGGAGAAGCTGGCGGGGGTGGCGGTGGAGCGGCGGACGACGGGCGCGCCGGTGTTGAGCGATTGCTTCGGGTTTCTGGACTGCCGCGTGGTGAATGCGATGGATACGGGGGACCAGACGGCGCTGCTGGCGGATGTGGTGGACGGGGATGTGCTGCTGCCGGGGGAGCCGCTGACGTGGCCGGGAATGCGGACGTTTATGCCCAAGGAGTGGATGACGGAGTTCCGCGCGATGTTTGACGGGGAGCTGGCCTACTCGCGGAGGGCGATGGGGGCGGTGCGCCGGCAGGGGTGGCCGCTTTAGGGCGAGACGGCGGCGGCGGGGCGCTGGAGCGTGCCAGACTGTGGTTTGCTGAGGTGGACGCGCTGGTTGAGCAGCTGACGGGGCAGGACGCGGAGTAGAGGGCTGGCGCGCGGGGGCTGCGTTTGACGCTGGCACCAGCGCCCTCGTATCATCGTGCATCTGGTACGCGCATGGATTTCACATTCAGTTTGCAAGAGGAAATGTTTCGCCGCGAGGTGCGGGCGTTCCTCGCCCGCGAGGTGGCGCCGTATTATGAGCGGCCGGAGCTTGCGGGGGCGCGCGCGTATGAGGAATGGCACATCGCGCTGATCAAGGCGATTGCGAAGAAGCTGGGGGCGCGGGGCTGGCTGGGGCTGGGGTGGCCGGAGGAGTATGGGGGGAGGAAGGCCACGTGGAAGGAGCAGCTCATCTTCAAGGAGGAGATGGGCTACTACGAGAACTGGGGGCTGCCGCGCCAGGCGGTGAATATGGCGGCGCCGGTGATTCTGGCGCATGGGACGGAGGAGCAGAAGCGGCGGTTGCTGCCGCCGATCGCTCGGGGGGAGTCGTGGTGGTGCCAGGGGTATAGCGAGCCGGAGGCAGGCTCGGACCTGGCGAACCTGCAGACGCGTGCTGTGCCGGACGGTGACGTGTTCCGGGTGACGGGGCAGAAGATTTGGACGAGCCGGGCGACGTATGCCGGCCATATCTTTTTCCTGGCGCGATCGGATGCGCGGGCGCAGCGGCACCGGGGTTTGAGCTTTCTGGTGGCGGAGATGGGGACGCCGGGGATCGAGGCGAGGCCGATCACGAACATGACGGGGGCGTCCGACGATTTCTCCGAGGTGTTTTTCACCGACGCGCCTGTGCCGCGGGCGAATTTGATTGGGGAGCAAGACAGGGGCTGGTATATCGCGATGGCGCAACTGGGGCCGGAGCGGGCGCAGGTGGATTTCATTGCGACGCTCAGGCGGCGGCTGGATGATCTGAGCCGGTACGCGGGGGAGACGACGCGGAACGGGAGGACGATTGGCAGCGATCCATTGGTGCGGCACAAGCTTGCGGAGATGGAGATCGAGTGGCAGATGGGGCGGCTGGTGAACTATCGCGTGGCGTGGCTGGCGGCGATGGGGCAGCAGGCGGGGGCGGCGAGCTCGCAGAGTAAGGCGATTGTGGGGCCGCTGACGCAGCGGATGGCGAAGGCGGTGGGGGAGATTCTGGGGCTGGAGGGGCAGGTGGGGGCGTACGGGGAGCGGGCGCATCGCGCGCCGCTGGGGGGACGGTTGCTGCGGTTCTACCTGGATTCGGTATCGCGGACGTTCAATGCGGGGACGCATGAGGTGCAGTTGAACCTGATCGCCACGCGGGGGCTGGGGCTGCCGGTGGGTTAGGTAGGGGGGCGGTGGGGCTTGCGCCAACAGGGGCGGGTTGCGGTACACTGGTAGTGCTGTCCGCAAGGGACGCGCCACAGTAGCTCAGTGGTAGAGCAGCTGTTTCGTAAACAGCAGGTCGTCGGTTCAATCCCGACCTGTGGCTCCAGGGCCCGACCTGCGGCACCAGGGACGGTTATGCCTTGCCCGCGCCGGGGAGGGTTTCGCGGGCGGGGCCGCCGGCGGCGGGGCAGAAGTCTTGCGCGGCGCTCCATGTGGGGAAGTCGGTGCAATTGCGGTCGGGCGATGCGACGGGGGCGGGGCTGGCGGGGACGGGTGAAGCGGCGGGGGGTGAGGTGGCGGCGGAGGCAAGGCTCCAGAGTCCACGGCGCTCCTCACGGGCTTCGGCGGCGAGGTTGCGGAAGAGATCGGCGTGGCGCACGTCCGGGCGGAATGCGGAGGCCTAGGCGTAGCCTTCGGCGACAAGCAGGGCGTTGACCATGGTGCGCTCATCGAGCCAGACGTAGCGGAGGAGTCGCCCGAAGCGGTCGGTTTCGGAGACGTCCTTTTCCAGGTAGACGCCGCGGCTGGCGACGAGGGCGCTGTTGCGGAGCGAGGCCTCCTTGCCGTAGGGCTGCACGGCCTGATTGGGGTCTACGGTTTCCGGCGTATCAATGCCGATGTAGCGCACGGTGTAGTTCATGCCGTCCGCGAGAACGTGGATGGTGTCGCCGTCCACGACGCGGGTGACGCGGGCGGGTGTCATGGCGGCGAGGCGTCCCGCGGGAGCGGCAAGGCGTTCCGCGGGAGCGGCGGTGACGGCAGGCTGCGCCGGCGTGGCGATGATGGGGCCGCTGCACGCGGCGATGATGGCGAGGAGAGCAGCGGAGGCAAGAAGGCAGCGCCTGGCGAGGGGACGGTTTTGTTGGGGGGAAGCGTGTGGCATGGATCAAGCGTAATGCGGTGGCCGCGGTGGCGATAGGGGGCCTTGGCACATGGTACGAAAGGAGCATTTCGCGGAAATGGGTGCGGGGATACGCAGGGGCATTCCAGCATGCGTGCAGGACGTGAGGAGAGGGGAGGAATAGGCTGGTGGAAGGCGGAGTAATTTGTGTCAGGCTGCGCGGCAGGCGTCAGGCGGCGCGATGCAGCATGTCGCTGTCATGAAGGACTGAAATGGCTGGAGTGATGACCGTGATGGGGGAGCGTAATTTGTTTCTGCGGACGCTGGCGCCGGAGCAGCGTGAGGCGTTGGTGGCGGAGGCGTCAGAGGCGCAGTTTGAGGCGGGGCGTGTGATCTCCCGCCAGCATACGCCGGTGCAGGCGGTGCTGTGGACCGTATCGGGCACGGCGAAGTCGGAGATCGTGCCGCGGTTCAAGGGCAGCCTCACGGTGCGCTATAAGGATATTGGCCCGGGGGACGATATCGGGCTGCTTTCGCTGGTTCGTGGGACGGTGCATTCGGCGACGGTGACGGCGATAGAGCCTGTGCATGCGCTGGCAGTGTCGAGAGAGCGGCTGGAGGGGCTGCTGGCGCAGCACCCGGAGTGGTACCAAGGGCTGGCGCAGGTGGCGGTGTTCCGTTTGCGGACGCTGGGGCAGTGGCTGTATGCGCTGGCGTAGGCCGGCGGATGGCGGGGAGGGGCGAAGCATATCCGAGGATG
Organism: Dehalococcoidia bacterium; assembly: GCA_009693015.1. Lineage (GTDB taxonomy): Bacteria > Chloroflexota > Dehalococcoidia > SHYB01 > SHYB01 > SHYB01. The sequence continues at coordinate 15,937 of SHYB01000024.1, read as the reverse complement.
CTTGGCCCATGCCGGGAGGGCGGCAGAGATGACAGAGCATGGGGATGAAGGAGAGCAGGGTATGGATGTGCCGGAACAGAGCAACCAGAGTCCGGAGACGGCGCACCCAGTGGTGGTGGCGATTGGAAGAAACCGGCTGCTGCGCATGCTGGATGCGGAGCAGCGTCAGGCGTTGCTGGCGGCGGCGGCGTGGCATCAAGCGCCTGCGGAGGCGGTGCTGGCGCGCCAGGGGGCGCCGGTGGACCGTGTGCTGTTTTTGGTGCAAGGCAGGGCGCGGGCGGAGATGGATGGGACGGCACGGGGAAGAGGCAAGATTCTGGTGAACACGCTGGCGCAGGGCGATGAGATCGGCCTGCTTTCCATTATCGACGGGGCGCCGCACGCGGCCACGGTGACGGCGATCGAGCCGGTGGTGGCGTTTAGCCTGGGGGTGACGACGCTGCGGTCATTCCTGGACGCGCACCCGGCATGCTACCGGCCGCTGGCGGAGATCGCGGTGGCAAGGTTGCAGACGAGCGCGCGATGGGTGGGAGCACTGACGCTGGCGCCGCAGTACCTGGCGTCGCGGCGGGCGGGCGAAGCGATCGCTGCGCCGGAGCAGGCGGCGTAGGAGCGGGCGTCAGGCTTTGGGGCCGATCTTCTTCTTGAGTTGGGTGATGGTGGCGACGGAGCCTTTGCCCATGCCCTGCCGTTCGCGGTCAGCAGGGACAGGTCGGATGTTGAGGTAGGTGACGCCGTTGGGGCCGGCTACGAGCGGGCCGTACATGGTGTTCTGGGGATTGTGGAAGAAGCTGCCGGGGCCGTACTTTTTGCCGGCGACGTTCATCTCGCCTTCGATGATGTATTGCAGTTCCCACTGGTCGTGCTTGTGCAGGGGGTTGACCAGGCCGGGCTCCCAGTGGACGACGAAGACTTCGGGGCTGCCGTCGTCTCCCGTGCTGATGAACTTGCGGTGGGAGATCTTGCCATTGAAGTCGAACCGCTGGTCCCAGCTGATGTCCTTGTGGTTGCGGACCCAGGAGGCGACGGCTTTGGTCTTGGCCTTGGGTTTGGCGGCGGGCTTGGCTTTGGTGGTCATGACTTCCTCCCTTGAAGCGCGTAGCGCCTGCGACCGGAATGATTGGAGCGCACGGGGCCTGCGGCGGGCAGGAGGTCGCGCTAACGGCGCACCGTGGGCGGGAGTATAGCAACAGGAGGGGGAGGCGTCAAACGGGGTGTGTGTGCCGGCGCGGGCCGTGCGTTGCAGCGCCCATACCCCCATGCTAGACTGCGCCGAGACACCAGGTGTGCGGAGGTGGCTATGAGCGGGAACGGCAAGCACGCGGCGGACGGATCGCAGGGGGCGCTGACGGGTATACGGGTGCTGGACATGAGCATCTTCCAGAACGGCCCCTTTGCCGGCGTGATGCTGGGGGATATGGGCGCGGACGTGATCAAGATCGAGCATCCCAAGGAGGGGGACCCCGCGAGGAACGTGCGGCTGGTGGCGGGCACGGACGGCGACGATTTCAAGATTTACTTCGAGACGATGAATCGGAACAAGCGGGGGATGACGCTGGACCTCAAGCACCCGCAAGGGCAGGAGGTGTTTCACACGCTGGTGCAGCAGGCCGACGTGGTGCTGCAGAACTGGCGGCTGGGGGTGGCGCAACGGCTGGGGGCGGATTACGACAGCCTGCGCAAGGTGAACCCCCGCATCATTCGCGCGGCGAACACGGGGTTCGGCGCGCTGGGGCCGGATGCGGACATGCCGGTGTTCGATCAGATAGGGCAGGCGCGGAGCGGGTTCACGCATGTGATGGCCGACCCCGACGGCACGCCGAGCGCGGTGGGGACAGTGGGATTCGCCGACCAGATGGGGGCGATTATCGTGGCCTATTCGGTGACGATGGCGCTGCTGGCGCGGGAGCGGTTCGGGATGGGGCAGAACATCGAAACGTCGCAGTTGGGAGCGATGATGTTTCTCATGCAATCGGGCATCCACCAGTCGTTCATGGGCAACTTCCAGCCACGGCGCTTGCCGCGATCGAAGATCACGAATCCGCTGTCCACCACGTACCGAGGCGCGGACGGCAAGTGGCTGAGCATGGGCGGGGTGCAGGGCGATCGCTTCTGGCCTGAGCTGGCGAAGTTGCTGGCGATTGAGGAGCTGGTGGAGGACCCGCGCTACAACTCGATGGAGGCGCGCGCGGCGCATAGCGAAGAGCTGGTGCGCATCATGGATGGCTCGTTCAAGGAGAAGCCGCGGGACGTGTGGGTGGGCTTGCTGCGCAAGGCAGGCATCGTGGTGGGGCCGGTGCAGGAGTTCGCCGAGCTGTGGACGGACCCGCAGTGCGTGGCGAATGGGTATCTGGCGGAGCTGGAGCACCCGACGCGGGGGACGCTGCGGGAGGTGGGGGTGCCGGTGACGCTGGGCGCTACGCCGGGGAGGCCGCGCCACGTGGCACCGGAGTTCGGGCAGCACACGGAAGAGGTGCTGCTGGAGCACGGCTACACCTGGGAGCAGATCGCGGCGCTGCGGGAGGCGGGGGCGATTTAGGCTGATACGCCATTGCGCGTGGGTGTGCTGAAGCCTCACCCTGCCCTCTTCATCCGGGATGGAGAGGGGTTACGCTGGCGCGCTTGGGCGACAGGTGTGGTTGCACGCTTCACCCCCACACCCTCTCCCCCATCAAGGGGGAGAGGGTGTGGGGCGCTGCCGCGCAGCATTGGCAATCGTCATTGCTCCCACCTGCTCATCCACAAAGGTTATAAAGGTTATAAGGGAAGACAGGGGCGGAGTCTAGGTGCCCTGCACATCCCAGAAGGCGGCCCAGGAAGGGTAGGCGGCGGGGACGGGGGCGTCCGCGTGGGGCATGTCCGGCCAGCGGATCTTGCGCGGGCCGGTGGGGCGCTCCAGCATGTCCGAGGCGTACCAGGGGAGCGGCTTGCGCCGCACAAAGAACCACTGGCCGGCGCGGCGTTCATATGTGTCCTGGTATTGCAATGCCAGCACGATCCACTTGCTCTCCATCTCGTGTTCGGCGCGGGTGTAGACCAGGCCATGGGCGCGATCGGCGCTATCGAAGTCAATGATGTGGTTGCAGACGAAGTGGATGGTGGTGGTGAAGCGTCGCAGGCGCGTGTCGAAGTTTCGTTTGAGGGCGTCGCGGCCTGTACCGCCGGCGCCGAGGGAGACGTCGTCCACGAAGAGAGCGGCGAGCGAGTGGAGATCGCGGCTGTCCACGGCGTGGGCGTAGCGAGAGGCAAGCTGGCGGATCTGGTCGAGGGAGAGGAGGCGGTCGAGGGGGTTATCCATGGGGCCATTGTGCCAGAGGCACGGGCGGCGTCAAGCGCAGGCCAGCAGAACACATGGTGTCAAGGTGTGGGGTGGGTGCGCCCCCCCAGGCGAATGCGGGCGCGTGCCGCATGCCGGGTGCGGTGACGCCGGTATGCTGGGAGCGTCAGGGGCGCCGCGATGGGCTGGAATCTGTCGCGCGTGCCGTGGTGGGGGATTGTGGGGAACCAGCGTGCAGGCAAGCTGACGGTGCGCCTGCTGGAGAAGGCGGGACATGTTGCCGTGGGGTACAGCGCAGGGCAGCAACTGCTGGATGTGCTGGCGAGCGAGGCCCCTGATGCGGTGGTGACGGGACTGCGCTTGCCTGATATGAGCGGCCTGGATCTGGCGGATCGGATCAGGGCGTGGGGTGAGCAGATGCGGCGCCGGGTGTTCATCGTGGCGCTGCTCCGCGCCAGGGGCAAGCTCGGAGCAGCGGCAGGCGATGGAGCGCTCGGGCAGACGCGTGCTTGGAGAAGCCGGTGCAGCCACAGGCGCTGCATAACGCGCTATCGCGGCCGGCGGCTGCGGCGTCGGTTCGCCAAGCGGCGTAGGCGCGGCGGGGTGGGGTTGCGGTGTGGTTGCCGCGACCGCATGCGGCCTGCGGGCCATTGCTTCATGCTACAATCGGCGCCTCAAATTGCCTTTCCGCGTGGCGCTGCGTGGCGTATCCGCGGGAGGCGTTGCAGGGGGGGCCAATGAGCCAGCGGCTGACGGGCAGGATTGCGGTGGTGACGGGGTCGGGCCAGAACATCGGCAGGGCGATTGCGGTGGAGCTGGCGCGCCAGGGCGCGAAGGTGGTGACGAACAGCCGGACGCCGGGGAACGCGGCGGGAACGGCGACGGACGCGGCGAACGAGATCAAGGCGCTGGGCGGCGAGGCGACGGCGGTGTTTGCCGACGTGTCCACCACGGAGGGGGCGAAGCGAGTGGTCGCGGCGTGCCTGGAGGCGTACGGGGGGATCGATATTCTGGTGAATAACGCGGGGTGGGGGCAGGTGCAGGGGATGCCGGAGGTGACGGACGAAAGCTGGGAGACGGACATGACCGTCAACCTGCGCAGCCAGTTCGTGTGCGCGCGGGCGGCGCTGCCGGCGATGATGGCGAAAAAGCGGGGGCGCATCGTGAACGTGGGGTCGCGGGTGGCGCTGAACGGGACGTTCGGCATGGCGGGCTATGCCGCGGCGAAGGCGGGGGTGATCGGATTCACGATGGTGCTGGCGCGGGAAATGGCGCCGCACGGCATTACGGCGAATTGCGTGATGCCGACGGCGACGACGCCGAAGGTGGAGGCGCACCGCCGGTCGCGGGCGGTGCTCACGGGGGTGTACCAGGCGCCGTCAAATAAGCATATGCCGGAGCACATCGCGCCGCTGGTGGCGTACCTGGCGACGGACGAGGCGGCGAAGGTGACGGGGCAGTTGTTTCACATCACGGGCGGGGATATCACGCACTTTTCGTTCGGCGAGGTGAAGCGGATGCTGACGAAGGACGGGAAGTGGAGTGTGGATGAGCTGGTGGCGGCGATCCCCGCGCACCTTGGCCCGGACCTTGGGTTGAAGGCGGCCACGGTGCCTCCCGCGGCGACGTAGGCGCGGGGGGCGACGGAACCGTTACCCTTGGGGGCGGTGCTCCACAATCGCCAATTATTCCAAAGGGACAGCAGATGTTCCTGACGACCGCTCTATGTGAGACTCTTCTTGGAGGTCGGTGCCTGTAACTGGGCCTGATATTCGTAATAGACCTGCTTGACGTGGGTCTCTGCTTTATCAGCGAGGAATGCCTTGTACTCGAAAAGCACAGGGTAACCATTGACCTCGATTAGGGTGTTCAGTCTATGCAAGAGTTCTTCCATGGTCATCTTCTGTCCGCGGAAAGCCTTCGACTCGGCATAGAGCAGGAATTGCTCTGAGACGATTTCCATTGCATGGAGTGCGTCAGGGCTAAGGTAATTCTTCGCGACCTGTGCTTCGGCCAGCGTTGGGTTGCCGCTCTTGAGCGTGACTAGCCCCATGTTGTGCTTCCTGGCATGTGCCCTTTCCAGCTTGAGCTAAGCGGCGGTCTTCTGGGTTATGGCGTAGTGGAACTTGTCCTGGGCCATCGCGTAGAAGGTGTGAGCTGTCTGCGAATTGGCATCATAGTCACTGGAGCTGACCTTAAATACATCCCGCACCCGCGCGTACATGTTTACCTCAGACGTGCGGATATGCCGAATGCGGGCGGCGAGCTTCCTCTGAAGTCTGGGGTTCTTTGCTAGTTTATTCTCGTCGATGGCGGCACCTTCGACGATGTACTCTCGCAGGGTTGAAGTTGCCCACCTCCTGAATTTAGTCGCAACCGGCGAGTTGATCCTATAACCCACTGAGATGATCACATCCAGGCTATAAGCGACAACTGGTTTGGTAGACCGAGCAATATGCATTTTTGCATATTGCTTAGCTTTTCCAACTCGCCGGACTCGAATATGTTGGAGATATGATTGGAGATGACGCTCTGATCGACACCGAATAATTTCGTCATATCCGACTGGGTGGCCCAGATGGTTTCTCTGTCCGGGTCTACCCGGAGCGTGATCTGTCCGCTTTCAGATTAGTAAATGGCGGGCAAGTTGTCGTTTGTATCCTGGGCTGATGGAGGAGAGGTTGGCGGTTTGTTGGGCACGAGTACTACCTCTGCGGAACTTGAACGGCTTGCTCCACGAATCTATATGCTGAGCATTGGCACGTCAATGCCAGAAGTGACTACTCTGAAGGGGCCAAACCCTCATGTGTTGTTTATCGGGGAGACTCTCCTCCAAGTATGGCGATGCCGCTTGGGAAAACCCACAACATTCGGTCTACTAAGAGTGTCTCACGCGCAGAGGACGAGTACAGTTTCTTGACACCGTCGCTCCTGACGCAGCAAGATACGCCGTGCAGCGAATCGTGTGATCCTGCTGCGTTCGTGTGTGACGCGGCGGGGCGAAAGAGGATCGGATGGACGCGACGAAATATCTGCTGATCGGCGGGGGGCTGGCGTGCTTGGAGGCGGCGAAGGCGATCCGCCAGCACGACGCTGCGGGGGCGATGACGATGGTGTGCGACGAGCGGCATCTGGCGTATAACCGCCCGCCGCTGTCCAAGGAATATCTGCGCGGCGAGGAGCAGCAGGAGAAGCTGTATTACCAGCCGCAATCGTTCTACGACGAGCAGAAGGTGCAGTGCGTGCTGGGGACGCGGGTGGAGGGGCTGGATGCCCAGAAGCGGCAGGCGACGCTGGCGGGGGGGCGGGTGATGGGCTATGAGAAGGCGCTGATCGCCACGGGGGGAAGCCCGGTGCGGCTCAGGGTAGAGGGGTCGGAGTTGCAGGGCGTGCATGTGCTGCGGACGATCGAGGATGCGGAGGCGATAGGCGCGGCAGCGGGCAAGGGCAAGCGCGCGGTGATCGTGGGCGCGGGGTTCATTGGGCTGGAGACGGCGGCGTCGCTGACGATGAAGGGCATGGAGGTGACGGTGGTGGAGGCGATGCCGCGCATCTGGCCGCGCTTCGCGGGGGCGGAGCTGGCGGGGTTCGTGCAGCGGCAGTGCGAGCATAAGGGCGTGCGGTTTATTACCGGCGATGGGCTTTCCTCCTTTACGGGCGAGGGCAGCGTGGCTGCGGTGAAGACGGTGTCAGGGCAAGCGCTGCCGTGCGATCTGGCGATTGTGGGCGTGGGCATCCGTCCCAACGCGGAGCTGGCGCAGATGGCGGGCCTGAAGCTGGATAACGGAATTGTGGTGGATGAGCGGATGCAAACGTCGCACGCAGGGGTGTACGCCGCGGGGGATGTGGCGTACTACCAGGACCCGGTGTTCGGCAAGCGTCGCAGGGTGGAGCACTGGGGCCACGCGGAGCACAGCGGCCAGGTGGCGGGGCTGAATATGGCAGGGCAGGAGTCGAAATACGGGATGGTTTCTTACGCCTGGTCGGACATCTTCGATATGCACCTGGAGTTCGCGGGCGATGAATCGGAGCACGACCAGGCGGTGGTGCGCGGCAGCATGGAGGAGCGGGTGTTCAAGGTGCTGTTCCTCAAGGGAGGGCGGCTGCAGGCGTACTTTGCGATCAACACGGATATGAAGGAGTTCCCCATTCTGCAACAGTTGATCAAGCGCAAGAAAGACCTTTCGGGTCGCACGGCGCAACTGGGAGATATGTCGTTCGACATCAAGGGGCTGCTGAAGTAGACGGCAAGGCGATTTCCGCGGCGACGCTCAAGGAGCTTGGCGCGATCCTGGGCAAGGACTGCCTGCTCACGGCGCCGGAGGACGTGGCGGCGTATGCGTACGATGCGACGCCGCTGGCGGGCGAGGCGTCGGCGGTGGCGCTGCCGCGGTCGGCGGACCAGGCGGCGGCGGTGCTGCGGGTGTGCAATCGCGAAGGCGTTCCCGTGGTGCCGCGCGGCGCGGGGACGAACCTGAGCGGCGGGACGATCCCGCAGCGGGGCATGCTGGTGATGGCGATGACGCGGATGGACCGCATCATCGAGATTGACGTGGACAATCTCACGGCGACGGCGCAGCCGGGGATCGTGCTGGGGAAGTTCAAGGCGGCGATCGAGGCGAAGGGGCTGCTGTACCCGCCGGACCCATCGAGCATGCAGGTGGCGAGCTTCGGGGGGACGGTGGCGGAGAGCGCGGGCGGGCTGAGCGGGGTGAAGTACGGCACGACGCGGGACTATGTGATCGGCCTGGAGGCGGCGCTGGCGAACGGCGATCTTATCCGGGTGGGTGGGAAGACGCTGAAGAACGTGAGCGGGTACGATCTCACGCATCTGTTCGTGGGGTCGGAAGGAACGCTGGGAGTGATCACCGAGGCCACGGTGCGGCTGATTCCGCTGCCGGAGGCGCGGCGCACGGCGCTGGCGGTGTTCAATCTGCTGGAGGATGCGGCGGAGGCGGTGAGCGAGATTATCCGGCGCAAGGTGGTGCCGCGCAGCCTGGAGCTGATCGACAGCGAGAGCATCAAGCACATCGAGGCGTACAAGCCGGCGGGGTTGCCGCTGGACGCGGAGGCGGTGCTGCTGATCGAGGTGGACGGGCGGGCGAGTCACGTGGACGAGGACCTGGCGCTGGCGGCGGCGGCGTGCCGCGATATGCGGGCGCGGGAGGTGCGCATTGCCACGAACGCGAGGGAGGCGGAGGCGCTGTGGGCGGCGCGGCGGTCGCATTACCCGGCGCTGGCGCGGGCGTGCCCCACGATCATTATCGAAGACGTGTGCGTGCCGCGGCATCACCTGCCGCGCATGGTGAAGATGGTGAAGGAAGCGTCGCGGCGGCACGGGCTGAAGATCGGCATGGTGGCGCACGCGGGGGAAGGGAACCTGCACCCGGATATTCTGTGCGACGCGCGCAACGCGGAGGAGATGCGGAGGGTGGAGCAGTTCATCGAGGAGATCGTGCGGGAGGCCCTGTCGCTGGGGGGGACGCTGACAGGCGAGCACGGCATTGGCAGTATGAAGGCGCCGTTCCTGGCGTGGCAGTTCGGCGCGGCGGGAGTGGAGACGATGAAGCGGATCAAGGCGACGCTTGACCCCAAGGGTATCCTGAACCCTGACAAGCTGTTCAGCGAGGGCGGGATGAAGCTATCACGCAGTTGCGGGTAGGAGGGGCGATGAAGATCACCATCGGCAAGGCGGTGCTGCACGTGCGGATGGATACGAAGCCTGCGCTGGAGGACGACCTGCGGAAGTTTCTCTCGGAGGAGAAGCTGCCGCAGATGCTGTCTGTGCCGGGATTTCTGAGCGCGCGGCTGTTTCACGGGATTGCGTCGGCGGGACAGGGGTTGCCGGGGACGCTGAAGGATTGGGTGCCGGGGCACCACCGCTGGCTGGCGATGGTGGAACTGGAGGATGAGCGGGTGCTGCAATCGCAGGAGTATTTGCAGATGCGTCGGAAGCTATCGGCAACGGCAAAACGATTGCTGCCGCAAGTAACGATGGTGCGGAACGTGCATATCCAGCAGTTCCCGGAGAAGGGGGCGCTGCTGCCGGGCGGTGGATCGTCAGCGCAGCAGCCAGTGGGCGAGGTGACGCTGATGGTGCTGGCGAAACTGGAGCCGGCGTGGCATGAAGAGGTGAATCAGTGGTATGACAAGAACCACCTGGCGCACAAGCTGACGCTGCCGGGGCATCTGAGCGGGCGGCGCCTGCTGCGGGGGACGGATGCGTCATGGATGGATACGCGAGGGATGTCTCCCGACCTGAGCGCGGCGTGGTACTCGGCGGCGGAGCAGGAGCCGCGCCCGCATCAGATCCTGGCGACGTATGAGCAAGCGACGGAGGAGGCGGCGTTCCACCGCGAGCCGCCGCCGGCTGTGCCGGACGAATGGTCGAAGAAGGTGTCGGCGCACTTCACATGGTTCCGCACGATTTACCGGCGGGTGTGGCCGGAGGGGTCTTAGGGTTAGGAAAAATCGAAGGCGCAGTGGGAACTCGGTATTTGACATATTCGTTTTCGTGCGACAGTATCCCAGTTGTCTAGCCAGACGGCGATGGCGTCCTTGATGTTTTCCAGCGCCTCTTTTGCGTCTCACCTTCAGAAACGCAGCCGCGCAATGCGGGGACGTAGATGGTGTATCCACCCTGCGGGGAAGGCTCCAGCACGACGGCATAGCTATGGCGCTTTTTGGGCTTGGCTGCTGGCATGGCGGTCATAGCCGGCGCTCCTCTCCGCTAGGGGCGCACGGCGGCGCCGAGGCTCTGGACGATGGACTGGAAGATGGGGAGGCCGTCGGTGCCGCCGAGGATGGCTTCGGCGCAGCGTTCGGGGTGGGGCATCATGCCGAGGACGTTGCGCCCGCGGCTACAAATGCCGGCGATGTTTTCCAGCGACCCGTTGGGGTTGGCGTCTTCGGTGATCTCGCCATCGGGCGTGGCGTAGCGAAAGACAACTTGATTGTTGGCGTTGAGGTCGCGGAGGGTGGCGTCGCCGGCGTAGTAGCAGCCTTCGCCGTGGGAGATGGGGATGCGCAGCACCTGGCGGGGGGAGCAGGCGGCGGTGAAGGGCGTGGCGACGGTCTCCGTGCGGAGGTTGGTCCATTGGCAGCGGAACTCGAGGTGCTTGTTGCGCATGAGGACGCCGGGCAAGAGGCCCGTCTCGCAGAGCACCTGGAAGCCGTTGCAGATGCCGATGACGAGCTTATCCTGGGCGGCGAAGCGCTCGACGGCACGCATGACGGGGGAGAAGCGGGCGATGGCGCCGGTGCGGAGGTAGTCGCCGTAGGAGAAGCCGCCGGGGAGGATGATGCAATCGAAGGTGGAGAGGTCGGTGCTTTTGTGCCAGACGTAGTCGGCGGGCTGGCCGAGGACCTGGGTGACGATGTGATGGCAATCGCGGTCGCTCCAGGTGCCGGGGAAGACGACGATGCCGAATCGCATGGGGAGGCTCCTTGGCGTAGCGCGTCTATTATAAGCAAAACGCCCGCTGTTGAGGCGGGCGTGGGGAACACGAGAGGACGGCGGCAAGCGCTAGGGGCCGAGGGAGGCGAGCACCTGGGTGACGGCGTCGTTGACGGCCATTCCTTCCGCCTTGCCCTTGACCTGGGGCATGAGCTTGCCCATGACCTTGCCCTTGTCTGCGGGGCCGCGCGCGCCGACTTCAGCGGCGATCTTCTTTGCGAGAGCAACGACGTCCGCCTGGGACATCTGCTGGGGCAGGTAGGACTGGAGCACCTTGAGTTCGGCCTCTTCCTTTTGCACCAGCTCGGGGCGTCCGCCCTTGGCGAACATCTCGATGCTTTCGCGGTGCTGGCGCACGAGGCGCGTAAGAATCTCCTGGATGCCGGTATCGCTGAGGGCATTGCCCTCCTTGATCTCGGCGTTCATGACGGTGGCCTTGACCTGGCGGATAACGTCCAGCCGCACCTGGTCACGGGCGCGCATGGCGTCTTTGAGGTCGGAGTCGAGCTGCTGGGCGATGGGCATGCAGGCGGGCCTAGCGGCGGGCGCGGGCGATGCGCGTGGTCTTGGCAGACTTGCGGCGCTTGGCGGCTTCTTTCTTCTTGCGCCTGATGGAGGGCGGCTCGAAGAATTCGCGCTGGCGAGCTTCGGAGAGGATGCCGTCCTGCTGCACCTTCTTGTTGAAGCGGCGGAGCAGGCTGTCGAAACTTTCGTCGGAGGACAAACGGACGATGGTCATAGTGTGAAGTTCACCCCCTCTCCGTGGTTCGTGCCGTTGGACGCGGCAGAACGTTCACAGTATAGGGTTGGCCGCTTCTGTTGTCAACGCGGCCGGCGGGGTGCGCGCAGGGTTGACAGGACGGCGGCGAGGTCTTCCGGCAGGGGGGCGTTGCAGCGCACAGGCTCGCCGGAGCGAGGCTGGCGGAACTCCAGCGCCGCAGCGTGGAGGAACTGGCGGGCGAGCAAGGGGGAACGTCCGCCGTAGAGGGAATCGCCCAGGAGGGGATGGCCGATGGAGGCGAGATGCACGCGAATCTGGTGCGTGCGCCCGGTGCGGGGGCCGCACTCGACATAACAATGGTCAGGGAGCTGCTCCAGCACGCGGTAATCAGTGACGGAGGCGCGCCCGCCGGGGACGACGGCCATGCGCTGGCGGTGGCGCGGGTCGCGGGCGATGGGGGCGTCTATGCGGCCGTGCGCCGGAGCGATGCGGCCCAGGGCTAAAGCCAGGTAGGTCTTTTTGACGCTGCGGGCCTTGAACTGTCGCTGCAAATCCTGGTGCGCGGCGTCATGCTTGGCGATGACGATGAGGCCGGAGGTGTCCTTGTCCAGGCGGTGGACGATGCCGGGGCGGATCGTGCCTTTTATCGCCGCGAGGTCAGGGCAGCGGGCGAGGATGGCGTTGACGAGGGTGTGGCTGGGGTGGCCGGGGCCGGGGTGCACGACGAGGCCCGCGGGCTTGTCCACCACGATGACGTCAGCATCTTCATAGGCGACGCGCAGGGGGATGTCTTCCGGCGTGAGGGTTGAGGGCGTGGGATCGGGCACGGTGACGGCGACGGCCTGGCCCGGTCGCAGGCGCCGGCTGGGCTTGCCTGGTTTGCCGTCCACGGTGACCATGCCGCTATCAATCAGCAGCTTGATGTGGGATCGGGTGAGGTGGGGCAGGCGCGCCGCGGCGAAGTGATCAAGCCGGTCAGTTGGGGCGTCCACGGTGAGCAGGTGGGTTGCGGGCATATCGCGCGATGCCTGTGGTTCAGGGCGCGGGCTTGGCCCGGGCGCGGGAGCGGTCGAAGAAAAGCACGACGATGACAAGCATGACGATGCCGATGGTGATGGCGGAGTCGGCAACGTTGAACACGGGCCAGCGAGGGAGCTCGATGAAATCGGTGACGTAGCCGTCGCGGATGCGGTCGGCGAGGTTGCTGAGGGCGCCGCCGAGCTGGAGGCCCAGGCTGAAGCGCAGGAGTCCGCTGCCCGCGGCGGAGGCCTGGCGGTAGAACATGACCATGACGCCGATGGCGATGATGCTGGCGATGATGAGGAAGATGGTCTGGTCGCCGAAGAGGCCGAAGGCGCTGCCGCTGTTGTTGACGCGGGTGAAGCGCACCGGCCAGCCTTCCGGCCAGGACTGCCCCAGGTACATTTGCTGACGGACGATGAACTTGGTGACCTGGTCGAAGAGGATGATGAAGGCGATGAGGGAGGCGACAGGCAGCACCTTGGGCCAGGCGATCCTGCGCTGTTTCAGTGAGGTCTGCGAGGGGAGTGTCATCATCAGGAGAATAGTCTAGCACGGCGGGGGCACGAGGCTTGCATGCGGCGAACCCCTTGTTGCTTTCACCTGCCCAAGGCCGCGCTCAGGGCAGGGGGGCGAGGGCATGGGCGAAAAAGTCACCGATGGCGGTGGAGACGGCAGGCTCGTGGCCCGCGAAAAAATGGTCGGCGTGGGCGAGTTCGATGACCTGGCAGGGGCCGGGGATGGCGGCAGCGGCGCGGCGCAGATCGGCGATGGAGACGACGTGGTCGCTATCGCCGGCGAGGAGGAGCACGGGTTTTCTCCACTGGGAGAGAGGGCTTGCGGCAAGTGCGGAGGCGAGCGGGGCGATGCAGGCGATGGCGGCAGCGCTTGGGGGAGCGGCGGCAAGGACGATGCCTGCGCCGAAGGAGTAGCCCGCCGCGCCGATGCGTGACGCCGCGATCTCCGGGCGCACGGCGAGGAAGGCGAGAGCAGCGAGGAGGTCGGACTGTTCGCCAGGGCCGCCGCTGTGGGCACCGGTGCTGCCGCCGACGCCGCGAAAGTTGAAGCGGAGCGCGGCGATGCCCCGCTCGATCAAGCCATCGCAGGCGGCGGCGACGATGTTGTTGCGCATATCGCCGCCGTAGAGGGGGTGCGGATGGCAGACGACGACAGCGGGATACGGCGGGTCGCCGTAGGGAGGGAGGTGGAGGAGAGCTTCGAGCACCTCGCCCTGGGAAGGAATGGTGACGTATTCCTGGCGCATGGCGGGGCCTGCTAGGGGACGAGGACGGCGCGGCCGAAGAGGCGGCGCTCGAGCAGCATGCGGTGCGCTAGGGAGGCGTCATGCAAGGGAAAGGCGGTGTAGATGGGGCGCAGACGGCCTGAGGCGATCATGGCGAGGGCACCGGCAACGTCGCTACGGTTGGCGCCGCTAGAGCCGAGCACAGCGGCGTCCTTGAAGAGCAGGGAGGCAGGACTGAAGGAGATGCGATCGCCGGAGAGGTCGCCGACGAGGACGATGCGCCCGTACTGGGAGAGGCTGCGCAATGCGGCGGGGAATGCGGGCGCGCCCACGGTGTCCAGCACCACGCTCACGCCGGCGCCATCGGTGAGGGCCTCCACCTCGTAGTGAAAATCGAGCGCGGGGCTGACGATGACCTCCGCGCCGAGGGCGCGCAGGCGGTCCGCCTTGTCCGGCGAGCCGGTGACGGCGAGGACACGTGCGCCGAGCTGCATCGCGATCTGCACGGCGTGGACGCCGACGCCGCCGCCAGCGCCGGTGATAAGCACTGTCTCGCCATGCCGAAGGGCGGCGGCGTCACGCAAGGCTTGCAGGGCCGCGCCGGTGGCAAGCACTGTCTCGCCATGCCGAAGGGCGGCGGCGTCACGCAAGGCTTGCAGGGCCGCGCCGGTGATGAGCGCCGCCTCGCCATCTCGCAGAGCGGCGACGGCACGCAGCGCGCGCAGGGCGACGCCCGCGGGGCAGGCGGCGAGGGAGGCCTGCTCGAAGGTGACGCCCGCGGGTATGGGCACGAGGCTGGCGGCGGTGACGGCGACGTATTCGGCGTAGCCGCCGTCTATGCCGTGGCCGATGCCGTGGCCGGCGAGGCAGCGGTGTTCCAGTCCGGCGCGGCAGCGTTGGCAGGCGCCGCAGCAGGAGGTGAGGAGCGTCACGACGCGATCGCCAAGACTCACGTCGCCGATGTCTGGTGCGACGGCGGCGACCTCGCCGGCGATCTCGTGGCCCAGGACGAGGCTGGGTTTGACGCCGCGGCGCAGCGCGCCTTGGGCGACGACGACATCGTGATAGCAGACGCCGCAGGCGCGGACGCGCAGCAAGACGTGGCCTGCGGGGCATGCGGGCGCGGGCAGATCGTCGAGTCGCAGTGGCGAGGGGCCGCCAGGATCGTGGAGTACGATAGCGCGCACAGAGCGCTCCATAGGAGAGAATGAGGGCGTTCCTATGCTATCATGTAGTTCGCGCGTGTCGCGAAACTATCTCGCAGGCGGGGCCGTCCCCGCCTCGCTTTGTGAGGGAATGCATGGTAAGAGCAAAACGATCAGTGATGACAGTGGCGGCGATTGCCGCGGCGGCGATGCTGGCGGCGACGGCGTGCGCGGGGGACGAAACGCCGATGGCCGACACTGGGCCAACGGCGACGGCGCGGTCTGTAACGGCGACGGCCGTGGGCCAGGATACAGGGGCCGTGCCTACGCCGAAGCAGTTGCGGTTCAGCCAGCCGCCGCCGTTGGCGATTGACCAGAACAAGCGCTACTTCGCCACGATAGACATTGCGGGCAAGGGCAAGGTGCGGCTGGAGCTGTACCCCAAGAAGGCGCCGATTACGGTGAACAGCTTTGTGTTTCTGGCGCGGCAGGGGTTCTACGACGGCGTATCGTTCCACCGCGTGATCGCGGGCTTTGTGGCGCAGGGCGGCGACCCCACGGGCACGGGCTCGGGCGGCCCCGGCTACCAGTTCGTGAACGAGAGCAGCGATTTGCGGCACACCAGGGGCGCGCTGTCCATGGCGAATTCGGGGCCGAACACCAATGGGAGCCAGTTCTACATTTGCCTGGCGGACCAGCCTGGGCTGGACGGGAGCTATACCGTGTTCGGGCAGGTGGTGGAGGGAATGGACGTGGTGCTGTCCATCAAGCTGCGCGATCCGCAGCAGTCGCCGAACGCTCCGGCGGGGGACCGCATGCGATCGGTGACGATCCAGGAGCAGTAGGCGAGGGCGCTGCGCGCCGTTCCGTGGGCGCTCCCAGGGCTAGCGCGTGCATAGGGGTTTTGCTATAGTGGGAATACCACAGTATGGCATTGGGCCGTGGCCGCGCCACGGCAAGCAGGGGACGCCGCGCTGGTGGCTTAAGCGGAAGTGGCGCAGTGGTAGCGCATCTCCTTGCCAAGGAGAGGGTCGCGAGTTCGAATCTCGTCTTCCGCTCCATACTTCTTACAGAA
>SHYB01000060.1 GCA_009693015.1 Dehalococcoidia bacterium | reverse complement strand
GTTCCATCGCCAGCACGCGCCCCATCTCTTCAACGATTCCCGTGAACATGCTATCGCTCCACCTGTCGCTCCACCTGTCGCTCCGCCTATCGCACCACGTAGCCGCTGATCAGCATATCGTCGCCATACCGCGCCGTCTCGATGTCGCGCAGCCGCACCGCCTGCGACAGCCGCTCCACCCCCGCGCCGCTCACCGGCGACGGCGCGTCCCGGCCCCCGATCAGCACCGGCGCGATGAACGCATGCACCTTGTCCGCCAGCCCCTGCGCCAAGAGCGACGCCACTAGCTCGCCTCCGCCCTCCACCAGCACGTTGGTGACCTCCCGCTGTCCTAGCAGCCGCAGCAGCGCCGTCAGGTCCACGCCCCCACCCGCATGCTTCCCCTTCGCACTGATTTGCGGGCCTGCCGGTCCTTGACCACCGCCTGCTCGCGGCAGCAGCGCCACTTCCGCGCCCGCCGCGCGCAACCCCGCCACCGCCGCCGCAGGCGCATCTGTTGCTGCCGCCACCAGCGTCTTCCCCGGCTGCCGCAGCATCTGCGCCCCCGCCGCCAGCGACGCATCGCTGTCCACCACCACCCGCAGCGGCTGGCGCGGCAGCGCCCCGCCGGCCTCATCCCGCGCCGTCAGCAGCGGGTCGTCCCGCCGCGCCGTATTCGCTCCCACCATGATCGCGTCCACCTGGCGCCGCAGCGCGTGAACCCACTGGCGCGACTCCGCTCCGCTGATCCACCGCGCGTCGCCGCTGCGCGTGGCAATCTTCCCGTCCAGGCTCATGGCGTACTTCACCTGCACCAGCGGCAGCCCCGTCGTGATCCACCGGGCAAATCCTTCGATGATCCGCTCCGCCTCACGCGCCCCCTCGCCCACGCTCACCCGCACGCCGGCCGCCCGCAACTCCGCCACCCCCTTGCCATGCGTTCGCGGGTTCGGGTCAATCGCCGCCACGTGCACTTCCGCCACCCCCGCCTCGATGATCGCCCGCGTGCACGGCGGCGTCCGTCCCTGGTGGCTGTGCGGCTCCAGCGTCACATACATCGTCGCCCCGCGCGCCGCCTCCCCCGCCTCCGCCAGCGCCACCCGCTCCGCGTGCGGCCCCCCCGGCGGCTGGGTTGTCCCTTCGCCGATCACCTTGCCGTCCTTGATGAGCACACAGCCCGCGCTCGGGTTCGGCGACGTGCTCCCCATCCCCGCCCGCGCCAGCAAGAGCGCCCGTTGCATCAGCGTGCCTGCCGGCCGGTGAGCGGCGTCGGAAGCCATTGCTGTCAGGGGCGATAGTCCCGATGCACGCGGCTTGCCGTGGGCACCGTCTGGTTCTGGTACTTGCTGCCCAGCGCCGCCGATCCGTAGGGGTTGTCCACCGGCGTGCTCAATTGCAAGAACGATAGCTGCCCGATCTTCATCTTGTGGTACAGCTGAATCGGCAAGTTCGCCACGTTGGAAAGCTCCAGCGTCAGGTGTCCCCGCCAGCCCGGGTCAACGTACCCCGCCGTGGAGTGTATCAGCAATCCAATACGCCCCAGCGAGCTCTTCCCTTCCAGCCGCGCCACAAGGTCGTTAGGGATGCTGATATGCTCCAGCGTGGAGCCCAGCACAAACTCGCCGGGGTGCAGCACAAACGGCGTATCCCCCTCGAACTCCACCATCTCCGTCAGCCCGCCCATGTCCTCGCGCACGTCAATGAACGGGCGGCTGTGATTGCGAAACACCAGCATCTTGTTGTCCAGATGCACGTCCACGCTGGCCGGCTGCACCATCTTCTCATCGAACGGCTCGATGCCGATGCTCCCCGCGCGAATCAGCTCCTTGATCGTCCGATCGCTCAGTACCACGCCCCGCTCCTTCTCCACTCCCCAGATGCCCTGCCAAGATGCCCGCCTCAATGTCCCGATTCTACCAGCGCCCTCCATCCCGCCGCAACGCGCGCCGCTCAACCCTGCCGCGCCGCCTCCATCCCACCGCAGCGGGCGCCTTAGCGACGCTGCGGCAACTCATCCCGCAAGGGAATCGCCACCCCCAGCGCCTGCAGCATCGCCTTGCCCTTATCGAACGTCTCCTGGTACTCCGCCGCCGCGTCCGAGTCGTACACGATGCCGCCGCCCACGTGCAGATACGCCATGCGATCCTTCACCACCACCGTCCGGATGGCGATGTTCAGGTCAATCTCTCCTGTGGCGCTGAAGTAGCCCATCGCCCCAGTGTACACCCCGCGCCGCACCGGCTCCAGCTCGTCAATGATCTCCATGGCGCGGATCTTCGGCGCGCCGGTGATCGAGCCGCCGGGGAACGTCGCCCGCAGCAGCGCGGCGATTCCCTTATCCTGCCGCAGTGTGGCGCGAATCGTCGAAGTCAGGTGGTGCACCGTAGCGTACCGCTCCAGCGCCATCAGTTCCGTCACCTGCACCGTCCCTGTCTGTGCCACCCGGCCCAGGTCGCTCCGCTCCAGGTCCACGATCATGATGTGCTCGGCGCGGTCCTTGGCGCTCGCCGTAAGTTCCGACGCCAGCCTGGCATCCTCCTCCGCCGTCGCCCCCCGCGGGCGCGTCCCCTTGATCGGCCGCGTCTCGATTGTGCTGCCCCGGCGCTGCAAAAACCGCTCCGGCGACGCGCTCACGATGGCAAAATCGCCGTAGTCGTGATACGCGGCGAACGGCGCGGGATGCAGCGCCCGCACACGCCGGTACAGCGCCCACGGCGACGCATCCCACGGCGCATCCAGCCGCTGCGACAGGTTCACCTGGTACACATCCCCCGCGATTATGTACTGCCGCGCCAGCTCCACCGCGCGCTGATATTCCTCCCGCGTCACGTTGCTGCGCAGCGCCGCCGCCACGCCGGGCGCAGCGTCCGCCACTGGAGAGAGAGCGGCGACGCCGCCCGTCAGAAGCGCCGTCACCTCCCGCAGTCTCCGCTGCGCCCGCTCCTCCCTGCCCCGCCCCGCCTCTTCCGGCAGGCCCGTGGAGATAAGCAGCGTCTCCCCGCTGCCATGATCGTGCGCGATGACGACGTCATAGAAACACAGCACGGCATCGGGCAGGCCCACATCTTCCCGCGCCTGGCGTGGCAGCCGCTCGATCAGCCCGCCCAGGTCGTAGCCCAAATATCCTGCCGCCCCGCCGGCGAACGGCGCCGGGCACACCCCCGGCTCCATGGCATACCTCGCCAGCAGCCCTTCCAGTGTCTCCAGCGGATCGCCGATGCTTCGCTCCGACCCCGCGCTGGTGCGCAGCTCAATGGCGCGGCCCCGCACGCGCATCACCAGGAACGGGTCGCAGGCCAGGAACGAGTACCGGCCCAGCGCCTCATGCGCCATGCCGCTATCCAGCAACAGCGGGTACGCCCGGCGCACCAACCGCTCGAACAGAACATGCGGCGGCTCGCCAGAGCGCAGGCGTTCCGCCAGGGGAGCAATGGGCATGACGCGCTACCCCCTGGCGTTGGCCCGCCACATGGTTCGCCGCACCCGCCTACGCCACTGACCCAGGGTTGAGCGGCTCATCCTTGGCCGGCGCGCCGCCGCTGCCTTTGCGCTTGCGCATCATGGGGTACGCCGCCGCGCCGCCAATTGCCGCCACGCCCACCACCAGGAAGACGATGCTGCGCGTGCGCAACCCGCCCATGAAGTCGTCCGCCACCTGCAACGCCACATCCTGGCCCTTCACCAGCAACAGCCGCTCCAGCTCCGTGCGGCCCTCCTGCGCCAGCTCTTTGTCGAACTGCTTATTCACCTGCGTATGCGATATCCCGCTTACCACGGATGACACCACCACCATGATGAGCGCCGCCACTACAACGAACGACGCCGCCCAGATGACCCCGCCTCGTATGCTGCGCCCCGCCAGCAGGCCGATCCCCCCCAGCAGGCCCGCCAGCATCAGCCAGCCCCACGTCTTCCACACCCATGATTTCGACACGAAATCACGGACGTCATTCAGCGTGTCCACCCCGTCCTGCCCCTCGCTATCGAAAATCTTCTTCACCAGGTCGTCGCTGGTGTAGTGCAACCCGCCCCGGATGCGGTCCCGCGCCGCGCGATAGTCCTTCACGTTCTCGCTCTGCTGCACAAAGTTCCGCTGCGCCATATCGTCCAGGCTGCTCCAGGCGCGCCCCGCCCGGTCCCCGTACTCGTTCTCGGCGATCTTCTTCTCCACGTCGTACTCCGTGAACGTGAAGCCTTCTCGCATCCACTTGCGGATATTGTCCACCTGCGCCGCCTGGTCCTTGCCCAGCGCGTTGCGCAGGTCCGCCTCGCTGAACGTGTAACTGTTAGGCAGCGCGTTGTCCACCAGCCCCGCCACTACCCTGTTGTACTCCCCCACCCCCGCCAGGCGCTTCAGATCGTCGATGCTCACCCCCGGCAAGCGGCAGGCGATGCCCCGCGTGAGGAAGTCCTGCGGGTTGATCGAGGCCACCTGCTGCGGCGTGCATGACGGCGCCGCGTTATACGCCGTCGCCAGCTTCCGGTCCGCCAGCACGCCCACCGCGTCAATCGCCGCCTGCTGCCGCTCCGCCAGCGGCACCGTCACCGCAAATGCCGGCGAGCGGCCCAATAGGTACTCGACCGTGGCGTCCGTCAGCCGTTGCGCCTGCAAGTCCACCCACTCCGGCGGCAGCGCCTGGCGCATCGCCTGCTGCACCTCCGCTGTTGTCACCTGCAAAGCGAACGGCACTGCCAGCCCCATGCCGATGCTGCGCTGTATCTGGGGATCGAGCACGCTGTCATAGACAAACGCCCGGATTTTCGCCGGCTCCGCCAGCGCCTTCAGCTCCCGCGCCACCGCCTCGGCGCGCTCGCCCGTCTTGATAGAGATGGTGAAGCCGCCCGTGTCTCCTGCCAGATACGGCATGATGGAGTCTATCGCGTTGTTCGTCTGCGATTCGATCCAGTCCGGCGGCGCAATCGCCCGTATGGACTGTATCACCCGCTCCATCGTCAGCGTAATGCCGAAGGGTATCGTCTTGTCCGCCAGCGCCTGCTCCACCCTGTCCTGCACCACGTCCCGGTACAAGGTCTCCTGCAAGCGCCCCGTATTGATCGCGCCCTTGATCCCCGGCCCCGCCACCCTGAACCGCTCCTGGAACGGCACGTCAACGCTGAAGGTATCTTCCCGTCCCATGAAGTACGGCACAACCTGCCGGATCGCCGCTTCCGACTGCTCTTGCAGCCACTCCGGCGGTAGCATTGCCCTCACCGCGCCGATGATCTCCCGGTCAACCTTCGTCACATTCACGGGAGGGTCGGCATCGCGCTGCACCTGCGCCAGCGCCAGCGGCGCCGCCTGGTCGTAGGCAAAGTTGAACACGTCCGCCTTCCGCACCTCTTCGATCAGGAAATCGGGATCGCCCATCGTGCTGTGCGCGCGGTCCAGTATCAGGAATGCCACGCTGCCCACGATAAACACCAGCCCCAACACTACCGCTACGACCCGCCTGGCGATCATCATCTGCGTAATTTCCTTTTTCCCGCCGGCTTACGCCTGCGCTCCAGCGATTC
>SHYB01000002.1 GCA_009693015.1 Dehalococcoidia bacterium | reverse complement strand
GTAGGTGACATCAAACCCTTGCTTCTCCAACTGGTGGCAGGTATGGAGGACGGCGTGGTGCTCAAAGGCGGTGGTGATGATGTGGTTGCCGTGGCGGCGCAGGGCCCAGGCCGCGCCCTTGACGGCGGCGTTGTCCGACTCTGTTCCGCCGCTGGTGAAGATGACCTCCGTGGGGCGGCAGCCTAGCACGGCTGCGACGCGTTTGCGCGCCCCGTCCACGGCGGCGCGGCAGTGCTGCGCCGCGGCGTACATGGCCGAGGGGTTATGGTAGTGCTCCGTGAAGTAGGGGAGCATGGCCTCCAGCACCGGGGGAGAGACCGGCGTGGTGGCGGCGTGATCCAGATAGATGGGCGTGGCGCTCTTGTGTTTCATATGGTCGCCTGCAGCATAGGAGCCTTGGGCCAATTCTAGCACGCGCGCGCCCCCGCGCCAGAGCCATGCGCGCGTTCCCGCGCTACGGCATGAACCACCCGCCGCTTACATGAATCGTCTGGCCGGTGACGTAGGACGCTTGATCGCTGGCGAGGTAGACGCAGGCGTGGGCAATTTCCTCCGGCTCCCCCATGCGGGGCACGGGCAGGGCGTCCAATGTCTGCTGGGTGGGAGGCCAATTAGGGTAGTGACGCAGGTCCCGCGTGGTGTTCATGATGCCGGGCACGACGATGTTGGCGGTGACGCCGTGATGCCCCATCTCTACGGCGATGGCCTTGGTGAGGCCGATGAGCCCCGCTTTGCACGTCACGTTGTGGACGCGGTTGGCGCGGCCCTGGTAGCCGTCTGTCCCCGAGATGCTGACGATGCGTCCGAAGCGGTGGTCCAGCATGGACTGCATGAGGGCGCGGGCGCAGTAGAAGGCGCTGGAGAGATTGGAGCGGACGACGTCATCCCACATGGCGGGGGTGATTTCCATGAAGGACTGTCGCGGGCGGACGGCGGCGTTGTTCACCAGGATGTCCACCTTGCCGAACTTGGCCAGGGCCAGCTCCGCCATGCGTTGCACTGCAGCGGGGTCGGCAAGCTCGGCGGGCACGGCAATCGCCTCCACGCCCAGGCGCCGGGCATCGGCGGCGACGGCTTCGGCCTCGGCGCGCTGCGACCTGTAGTGGACGACGACGTTCGCGCCCACTTGCGCCATGCCGAGGGCGATGGCGCGTCCGATGTTGCGGCCGGCGCCGGTGACGAGCGCGGTCTTGCCATGCAAGCTGATCTGCATTGTGACCTCCGTGGCAGCATCGCGCTGTGCGCGGCTGCGGGCGCGGGGATTGTACCCCAGGGCAGGTCTATGGCGTGGAAACGTGAAAATCCTGGACAGGGAAGCCCCTGCATTGGTAGACTCTAGGCCGCGCGCAGCCCGTACGCTAGGACGCAGCACGGAGGGCCTCGTGGATTTTCGCTTTACACCGGAGCAAGACGCCTTTCGCCAGGAGATCTTGGGTTTCATTCGCCAGGAGCTGCCCGCGAATATTCGGGGTGGCGATTTCCCTTACAGCGATAAGAACTTCGATGCCACGATGGCGTTCCGCAAGAAGCTGGGACAGAAGAAGTGGATCGGCATCGGCTGGCCCAAGGAGTACGGCGGCCTGGGCGCCACGCATATGCAACAGGCTATCTTCCATGAGGAGATGGTCTATGCCAACGCTCCTCTGGACCCCCAGGCGTACCAGGTGGGCCCGGCGATCATCGCCTACGGGTCGGACTTTCTCAAGAAAAAGTTTCTCGCGGCCACTGCCAGCCAAGAGCTGATCTGGTGCCAGGGTTTCTCTGAGCCGAACGCCGGTTCAGACCTGGCGAATCTCCAGACCTCCGCCGTGGCCGATGGGGACGATTTCATCATCAACGGCCAGAAGATTTGGACATCGCTGGGGCATAAGGCGACGTGGATTCACGTTCTGGTGCGCACCGACCCCAAGGCGCAGAAGCATAAGGGCATCTCCTACTTTGTGGTGGACATGCAATCGCCTGGCGTCACCATACGTCCGCTGGTGAATATGGCCGACCTCCACGAGTTCAACGAGGTGTTCTTCACCAACGTGCGCGTGCCGCGGCAGAACATGATCGGCGAGCTGAACGCAGGCTGGTATGTGGCGATGACCACGCTGGAGAACGAACGCTCCGGCGCGCGGGACCTGGGCAATTGCCGGCGCATGCTGGACGAGGTGCTGCGCATCTACCAATCCACGAAGGGCCATCCGGGCATCCGCCATGACGCCGTTGCCAGGCACCGCCTGGCGGAGATGGCTATCGAGCTCGCGGTGACGCGGCAGCTGGCCAATCGCATTTCCTGGATGCACGAGCACAAGGCTCCCATGACCCGCGAGCCGTCCATTGTGAAGATGTTCGGCACGGACTTGCAGCAGCGCATCACGCAGTTGGGCATGCAGGTGCAGGGCCTGTACGGGCAGGCGCGCCACGGCAGTCCGCGCGCGTTTGAGGACGGCATTGTGTCCCACGAATACTTGCACGCCGTCTCTACGCCCATATCCGCGGGAAGCAACGAAGTGCAGCGGAATATCATCGCTACCCGTGGGCTTGGCCTGCCGCGGGGCTAGGGATCGGCTACGCCGATCAGCCCGTAGCCTAGCAGCTTCAGGCGCTTGTTAGGGAGAATGCCGACGTTGCCAGCACAGGCAGCGTCCAGCGCGCTACCACGAGGGAATCTCTCATCTGCAACACAAGCTGGGTGAGTTCGTCCTCGACCCCAAGAGCGACTGTTTGTTCGCGCGTTTCGCGTGGCGCTTGCGCAGGAAGCTCGGCAGGATCACCCAGGCGGTGAACAGTCCGGTGAACGTGGCGATGGCAAGGATTACGGTGACAGACATGGTCTTCTCCTTGTTTCCCCATGCCGCCGTGCTGGTGCAGCGACATCATAAAAGCCTAATGTTTCATAACCTTTCGCGGCTGTTACGGTATATTGCGTCAGTGTTACGAATATGTTTCCTGGACGGCGCGCAGGCTTGGGGCGCGGCCGTGGCGCAACGGAAGTGGTGTAGAATAGCCCAGCCATGACAAAACCGCTGGCCGCAGGTGACGTTGTGCTGTTACTGGACTCCCGTGGCAGGGAGTATCTCACCACGCTGACCCTGGGGAAGGTGTTCCACACCCACCTGGGCCAGGTGCCGCATGAGCAGATCATCGGCCTGGAAGAGGCCAGCCGCCTTGTGACCCACGCAGGCAGGCCGTTCTTGGTGCTGCGCCCCACGCTGGCGCAGTACGTGATGAAGATGCGCCGCGATTCCACTATCGTGTACCCCAAGGACGTGGGCGCGATCCTGGTGCACGGGGACATCTACCCCGGCGCCACGGTTATCGAGGCGGGGGCAGGCTCGGGGGCGCTGTCGCTGGCGCTGCTGCGGGCCGTTGGCCCCACGGGGCGGGTGATCACCTATGAGCTGCGCGACGACATGGCGCAGCGCACGCGGCGCAACATCGCCTCGCTGCTGGGGGAGCCGCCGAACTTCACGCTCAAGCTGCAGGACATTTACCAGGGGATCGACGAGCCGGGGGTAGACCGCATTGTGCTGGACCTGCCCGAGCCGTGGCAGGTTGTGCCCCACGCGGCGACGGCGCTGCGCCAGGGAGGCATCTTCGTGGGGTACGTGCCCACGGTGTTGCAGATGCACCATCTGGCGCAGACTCTTACCGGCGATTCGCGGTTCGAGCTGGTGGACAGTTTTGAGATCATGCACCGCGGGTGGCACCTTGCGGAGACCAGCGCGCGTCCCGATCATCGCATGGTGGCGCACACGGGGTTTATCACCACGGCGGTGCGCTGCGCGCCACGGCCGGCGCGTGCTCAGCCGGTGACGGCAGCGCCAGAGGATGCTGCTGCCGATAGCGGGCGCGAGGCAGGCGCGGGCGCGGATGGCGGCGCGGGCAGCGGGCCAGAGGCGACCGAGGAGTAGTGAAGGCATGCCCGCACGCGCGCCACGAGCCTGGGACCGCGAAGCGGACGTGGTGGTGCTGGGTTCCGGCGCGGCGGCGCTGGCGGCGGCGATCCTGGCGGCGGATGGCGGGTCGAGCGTGCTGCTGCTGGAGAAGGCGGCGCAGTTCGGCGGGACGACGGCCGTCTCCGGCGGCATTATCTGGGCGCCGCGCAATGGCCACATGGCTTCCGTGGGGGTCGCTGACTCGCGAGAAGAGGCGCTGGCCTACATTGGCCGTCTCACGCGGGGCCGCGCCCCTGACGATGCGCTGGTTGAACTTTTTGTAGACACGGCGCACCAGGTAGTGGACTATCTCGAAGCGCATACGCCGGTGCGGCTGTACCCTACGAAGACGTTCCGCGATTACTACGCCTTTCTGCCCGGCGGCAAGCCGTACGGGCGCTCGCTGGACAATCTGCCGTTTGCGGCGCGGCAGCTCGGCCCGTGGGCGGAGAAGTTGCGCCGCAGCCATTCCTTCCCGCCGCTCACGGTGGACGAGGCGGCGAACGTCGACTACGAGCTTTTGGGCAAGCGTTACGAGGACGACGTGCGCACGATGGGGAGCGCTCTCGCGGCGTCGCTGTTCAAGGGCTTGCTTGATCGCGGCGTGGAGGCGCTGAATTTTACGCGGGCGCGAGAGCTTGTGGTAAGCGGTGCGGGCGAAGCTATTGGCGTGCGCGCGGATCGGGAGGGGCAGGACTTCTGGGCGGGGGCGCGACAGGGCGTGGTGCTGGCCACGGGGGGATTCGAGTGGAACCGCGAGTTGACCCGCGCGTTCCTGCCGGTGGAGATCACGCATCCGATGAGCCCGCCGTCCAACGAAGGCGATGGGCTGCTCATGGCGATGGATGCTGGGGCGATGCTGGGCAATATGCGCGAGGCGTGGTGGACGCCGGCCGCCGCCGACCCCACGGTGGAGTACGACGGTAAGCCGCTGAGCCAGGGAGGGATTGCGCGCGGCGTGGGCGCCAGCCTCATGGTGAACCGCCAGGGCCGCCGCTTCGTCAATGAGCAGGCGATGTATAACGATCTCCCGAAGGTGTTTTTCGACTTTGACCCCGTGGCGCAGGAGTATCCCAACCTGCCGTGCTGGCATATCTTCGATCACTCGGTGAAGTCCACGCAGATGCTGTTCACCGTCATGCCGGAGGACTCTGCGCCGGATTGGATGGCGCAGGCAGGGAGCATGGCCGCGCTGGCGGGGAAGATCGGCGTGGACGCGGAGGCGCTGGTGGCGACGGTGCGCCGCTTCAACGACCATGCCGCGCATGGGGGCGACCCGGATTTTCATCGAGGGGAGGCGTACTTCGGGACGTCGCGCACGACGCCGGTGCTGGGGCCGCAGCCGCTGCGCACCCCGCCTTTCTACGCGATCCAGGTACACGCGGGCGCGCTAGGCACCAAGGGAGGGCCGCGCACCAACGGCAACGCCCAGGTGCTCAACACCAGAGGGGACACGATCCCTGGGCTGTATGCTGCGGGAAACGTCGCCGCCGGGGTGTTCGGCCCGGCTTACCCTGCGGGCGGGGCGACGATCGCGCCGGCACTGGTGTTCGGCTACCTGGCGGGACGGACAGTGGCGCGGGAGGCGCGGCGAAAGATCTGACGGGTGTCAGGCATGCGTCCACATGAACGCATCGCCGCGCCGCTCGATGCGCCCGGCGGTGGGGTCTGGGAAGTGGGCGGGCAGCACGACGACGCCTGTGCCCGCGTAGCGCTCGAAGAAGCCACGGCGTGTCTTGTTGGCCAGCACGGTGTCCACGTCAGCGCGGCCCCACTGCGGCGCGATGAGCTGCATGGCGTGGTGGAACATATCGCCGGTGCACACGGCTTTGCTGACCTGCGCGGCCCTGTGGCCCTGCGAGGCGATGTTCAGCGCCGCCGCCCCTGGCGTGTGGCCCGGCATGAGTTCCATGGTCACGCCCCGGTCAATCTCATAGCCTTCGTCCACGAACATGGCCTGCTTGCTGGCGACCACGGGCAGAACGCTGTCCTGGATGGCGTCGTAGCCAAAATCCTCGGGTTTCCGTGTCTGCCAGTAGTCCCAGTCGACGTGCGACATAATGTACTTAGCGTTGGGGAAGGTGGGGACCCAGCGGCCGTCCTGCAAGCGGGTGTTCCAGCCGGTGTGATCGGCATGCAGGTGGGTGCAGAAGACAAAGTCCACGGACTCCGGCGGGACGCCCGCGGCGGCGAGATCGCGGAGGTAGGGGGTGTTGAGCATGTTGCCGAAGCGGGCGGCGCGTTTCTTATCGTTGCCGTAGCAAGTATCCACCAGCATCGTGTACCGGGGGGTCTTCACCACGTAGGAGTGGATGCTCATGCGAATCTTGCCATCGGGGAGGAGAAAATGCGGCGAAAGCCAATCGCGGTGGGGGGCGATGATCTCGTCCATGGCCTGGGGGAACATGTAGCTGCGCTCCATCTCCAGCACCTGCTCTACAGCCTTGGTGACGGTGATATCGCCGATGTGGAGAGGCTTCATGGCAGGCGCTCCTTCCGTTGCGGGCCGGTCTAGCCGGGGTGCTTCCACATGCCCGGCGCGGTCTTGGCGGTGATGCGCCAGCGCGGCAGCTTGTACGGCTGCGAGGGGTGATCGTCCCACGCCAGCGCCACGGGGAGGCCGATGGCTACGTCCTTTTCATCGTCAAGGAGCAGCGCGTGGATGCGCGTCTTGGAGCCGTCGTCGTTGGTGCCGTCGGGCAGCTCCACGATGGCCAGGACGTAGGGTACGGCGGTGGCCATGTGAGCGGCGATGGGCTGGGAGACGACGATGTAGCTGTGGATTTCGCCGACGCCCTTGATCTGATGCCACGACTGCTCCAGGGAGGTGCAGCGGCGGCATCCCGGGGCGGGAGGCCACCACTTGAGCCCGCATGCGGCGCACTGTGGGAGGAGGAAGCGCTTTTCCTTGGTGGCGTTCCACCAGGCCGCCATGTCCTGGTCGGGCGTGATCTGGATTTTTGCGTAGTCGACAGGCCCGGGCATGATTACCTCCGCAGGATGCAGGAGCTGGACATGGTTTCCGTGCCCCAGCCGAGGCACGCGGCGATCTCCGCCTTCTTCACCTGGCGGCAGCCCTTGGCGCGGTCATAGGTGTGGCGGCCCTGCTGCCAGCCGGGGCAGGTATCGTCGGCGCGGTGGCGCAGCTGGCGCACGTTCTCGATGACCATGCTGATGCCGTGGGTGTAGCCTTCCGACAGATGCCCGCCGGAGGGGTTGTTAGGTCGCCGGCCGTCAATATCAATCATGCCGGACGCCACGTACTCGCCCGCCTCGCCGGGCTTGGCGAAGCCGTAGGCCTCCAGCTGGATGAGGGTGGTGAAGGTGAAGGCGTCGTAGGACGAGGTGAGGTCAATATCGTGCTGGGTGACGCCGGACATGCCGAAGAGGCGCTGGCGGCCGTAGTTGCCCGCGACGTAGTGGATGACGTCGCGGGAGTAGTTCCACAGGGGATTGTCGGCCATGGTGCGCGCCGTGCCGCCCATGATGTACACCGGGGGCTGGCGCAGGTCGTAGGCCTGCTCGCGCGGTACGATAACGATGGCGGCGGACACGTCCGTCTCCAGGCACATGTCCAGGATGCGGAACGGCTTGGATACCCAGCGCGACGCGAGGTAGTCGTCCATGGTGATCGGCGTGCGCATCACGGCCTTGGGGTTGAGGGATGCGTGCTTGCGGTGGGCGATGGCGATATGCCCCAGCTTGTTGGGGTCCATGCCGGTGTCTTTGAGGTAGCGCATGCAGGACATGCCGAAGCGCTGCCCGGGGGAGAGGAAGCCGTAGAGCTGGTTGAAGTTGTCGTAGGTGCTGATGGGGGTCACGGGCGTGGGGCCGCTCAGCGCCTGGCCGCCGGGCCTGCGCCCGGATCGCCCGTTCATGGAGCGGAAGATTACCATGTTCTTGCAGTAGCCGCCGGTGAGCAGCCCCACGGCGTGGGCGATGAGGGCCTCCGTGCTGGAGCCGCCGCCCTGGATGTCCACGGCGTAGTTGAGGCGCATCCCTAGCGACGAGCCGATGGACGTTCCCGCGGTAGAATCGCCGATGTTGTAGCTGGTGATGCCGTCAATGTCCTGGGGACGGATGCCGGCGTCCTCGCAGGCGCGCTTCACGGCCTCCACGCCCATCGAATGCGTGGTGCGGTTGGAGGGGCGCATGTGCTTGGTCTCGCCAACGCCGGCGATGCAGAACTTGTCGGTCAGGGGGCCCATGGGGGATGCTCCTTGGATTGGGGGCGCAAAACGCCATGAGGGTAGCAGAGGGCCGCATGCAGGCGCAACGGCGGCGATGCGCGGTTGCCAGGGAATGGCTGCTTCTATAGAATCGTGGCAACGTGACTCCAGGAAGTATGCGCATGCGCCAGGTCGCTATCGTTACGGACAGCACGGCGTGCCTGACGCCGGAGCTGGCACGGGAGCACGGGATCGAGATCGTGCCCACGGAGATGCTGTTCGAAGGCCGCGTCTACCGCGACGGGGTGGACCCGCCCGGCGATTTCTACCGGCAGTTGCGCAAAGCGCACACGCTGCCCAAAACGTCGGCGCCGCCGCCGGGGCTGTTTCTGGAGGCGTATCGCCGCGCCAGCGAGCGGGCCAAGAGCGTGCTGTGCATCACCCTGCCGGCGAACCTGAGCAGCACCCACCAGAGCGCGCAGCAGGCGGCGTTGCTGGCCAAGGATGAGCTGCCCGGCGTCGCCATTCGCTGCGTGGCCGCTCCTGCGGTGGCCGCGGGGCAGGGGCTAGTGGCGCTGGAGGCGGCGCGGGCGGCGCAGGCGGGGATGACGATTGATGAGGTAGCGAAGCTGGTGGTGGAGATGGCGCCGCAGGTGCATTTCTTCGCCGTGCTGGATACGCTGGAATATCTGGCCAAGGGCGGGCACGTCCCCCGCGCCGCGGCGTGGCTGGGGGACTTTGTGGGGGTCAAGCCCATTCTTACCGCGGCCCACGGCAAGGTGGAGCGCCTGTCCCAGGCGCAGTCCAAACGCAGCGCGGTGAACAAGATGCTGCGGATGATGCAGGAGCGCAACCCCGGCAAGTTGCCCATTCGCGCCCTGGTGATGCATGCCGATGCCCCCCAGGAGGCGGAGGAGTTCCTCGCCCAGATACAGGCGAAGTTCCCTTGCGAGAGCGTGCAGGTGACGCAATTCACCCCGGTGATGGGGGCGCACTCCGGCCCCGGCGTGGTGGGCGTGGCCTTCCGTGTGGCGCCGGCGGCGGACGCTGCGGCGTCTGCGCCCGGTGCGCTGGCGGCGCGGTAGGAGGAGCGATGGACCGCACCGTTGCAAGCCCTCCAAAGGACGTGCTGCACCAGCGGGAGGGCCACGTGGCGATCATCACGCTCAACCGCCCGCAGCGGCGCAACGCGCTTGGGGGGACGCTGATGGCCGATCTCAACGCCGCGTTGCGCGACGCCGAGGCCGATCACGACGTGCGCTGCATCATCCTCACCGGCGCGGGGGACGCCTTCTGCGCCGGCCTGGATATGAAGGAGCGCGGCGCGGGGGTCAACACGCCTTCGTGGCGCAAGCGGCTGAAGGGGCTGGAGACGCCCAAGATCATGCTGGCGATGCATACGCCGATTGTTGGGGCGATCAACGGCGCGGCGGCAGGCGCGGGCTTCGAGATCGCGCTCTTGTGCGACTACCGCATCGGCTGCGAGCGGTCGCGCATGGGGGATCTGCATGTGAAGCGCGGGCTGATACAGGACGCGGGCGCGGCGGTGACGCTGCCGCGGGTGGCGGGCTGGGCCAACGCCTGCAAGATTCTGCTCACGGGCGAGATGTTCTCCCCGCAAGAGATGGAGCGCATGGGCGTGCTCAACGAGCTGGTGAGCGCCGATGCGCTGATGGACGCGGCGCGGTCGTTCGCGGGGCGCATTGCGGTGAACTCGCCGCTGGCGCTGCGCATGACCAAGCGCCTGTTGCGCATGGCCCAGCGCGCCGACCATGACGTGTATCTGGACTACGCCATGCTGATGATGGGGGCGTTGCAGCAAGAGGACGATTTCAAGGAAGGATTGCGCGCGTTCGCGGAGAAGCGCGAGCCGAAATTTTAACCGGGGGAGCGACATGGCGCAGCCAGGCTCTGTGGGATTTTCTGACGTTGCCGTGGCGTTGCTGGAGGCAGGACAGCGTTCCTTCAAGCGGGCGACGGACGGCTTGCCGGACGAGTTTCTCTACCTCCAGCCCGCGCCTGAGAGCAACACCATTGGCTGGCTGGTGTGGCACCTGAGCAGGTGGAAAGACCGCACGAGCGCGCTCATGTCCGAGGAGCAACAAGCCTGGCAGACCGAGGGCTGGGCGGAGAAGTTCGGCATGCCCGCGGAGGGCACGGGCATTGGCGACACCCCCGTTCAGGCGGCGGTGTTTCGCGCTGAGCGGGGGTTGCTGTTCGCCTACGCCGCCGCCGCCCATGCAGCTGCCATGCGCCGCGTCGCGAGACTGACGCCGGAGCAGTTGCAGCAGCCATTGCGATATCTCCCCCAAATGGACCCGCAACCAGCGTGGCGGTTGTTGATATCGATAGCGATGGACTCCATCCAGCACACGGGCCAGATCGCTTACCTCCGTGGTCTCTTCGCGGGCTACGGTTGGGCGAGGTAATCGAACGGCGTGGCCTCCCTTCGCGCCATAGACTTGGGCCGGATGGAGTACGGCGCGGCCCTGGCGCTGCAACGCTCCCTGCGGGAGCAGCGCATCGCGGGGGAGGCGCCGGATACGTTGCTCCTGGTGGAGCATCCCGCAGTGGTGACGCTGGGCCGCCGCACCGCGGCAGGCGACCTGCTCATGTCCAGGGAACTATTGCAGACGCAAGGGGTTGCCGTCTTTGATGTGGAGCGCGGCGGCAGGGCAACCTTCCATGGTCCAGGGCAGTTGGTGGCGTACCCCATCATCTCCCTGCGCGAGCGGGGCCTCTCCGTGCCCCGCTATGTCGCTGCGTTGGAGGAGGCGGTGATTGAGTATCTGGGTACGCTGGGGCTGGAAGCGGCGCGCCGCCCCGGTTATCCCGGCGTGTGGGTGCGCGGCCGGAAGATCGCCGCCATCGGCGTGCACCTGCGGCAGTGGGTGAGCATGCACGGCGTGGCGCTCAACCTCA
Source organism: Dehalococcoidia bacterium (assembly GCA_009693015.1). Taxonomy (GTDB): domain Bacteria; phylum Chloroflexota; class Dehalococcoidia; order SHYB01; family SHYB01; genus SHYB01. The sequence continues at coordinate 82,933 of SHYB01000002.1, read as the reverse complement.
GCACCGACCTGGCGCAGTATGCCGCGATCGTCCCCTGCGGCATCACCGACGCCGAGGTGACATCTGTAGCCGCCGAGATGGGTTCCGCTGAGCTGGGCAATGCCCCGCCCCTGTCTGCGGCTGGCGTGGGGGTGGCGGCGGCGCTTGCCGCGTCGCTGAGGTATGACGGCGTGGAGTGGGCGCGTATGGAGGCGCTTACGGGGCGCTGATGATGGACGGGGCAGCGGCGGGGAGCGGCTGTCGCGAGAGATCGTGCAGGCGCAGCGCGGCGAAGCACATGCCCACGGGCACAACGGCGCTGACCATGAGCGCGATGTACAGCGAGCCGGTGGCGTCGGCAATCGCCCCGGCAATTACCGGGCCAATAATCGTGCCGAGCATAAAGATCGTCACCACCGCGGAGACGGCCACGGCCACCTCCAGGGTGTCTATGCCGGGCAGGTCGTAGGGGTAGGAGATGGCGACAGCCATGAACCCCCAGGCGAGCCCTTGCGTGACGCTGCACAGCACCAGGAGCGGCAGGCTTCCTGTCAGCATCATGCCCACGGAGCCGGCGACCATCGCCGCGCCGGAAAAGGCCAGGGGGATGCGGCGCATGCCGTAGCGCGATCCAAGGTAGCCTTGCACCACGGAGGAGGGGATGAGGACGATGGCGGTGACGCCCAGGATCAGGCCGGAGTGGGTCAGGGGCAGGCCGTGCGCCTCCAGCATGTAGGTGGGCCAGAAGGTGCGAGAGACGGTGAAGCCGAAGGTCATGGTCATTGCCCCCGTGCCCAGCACCAGGATCTGACGATAGCGGAAGAGGCTGGGGATGCTGGGACGCGCCTTGGTGTGCACCTGCTGGGAAAAAGCCGGCGTGGTGTGCTGGCGCACCAGGGTGAACCAGAGCACCACGGTTGCCAGGCCGAACGCGGCGTAGAGGTAGCAGGTGGTGCGCCAACTTCCAGTGGCGTTCAGGATCCAGGGCGTGACCACCAGCGCCGCGGCTTCGGCGATGCCTCCCAGGCCGACGATCAGGCCGCTGGCCAGGGATATCTCCCGCCGGGGGTGCCACTGCTGCGTGAGCATGGGCCGGGCGGGGCCGCGCATGGAGGACGTGAGCCCGACCATCAGCCGCGCGAGAAAAAATATCCAGAACGACCTCGCCGCGCCCTGCGCCGCCGTGGCCGCCGCGCCGACGATGATGGAAAAGCCGAATAGCCGAACGGGGTGCGACTTGCCCATGAGGACGCTCACAGGGATAGTGGTAGCCACGAACCCAAGGCCAAGCGATGCGCCCAGCCAGCCCGCCTGCGTCTCCGAGAGATGGAGCGAATCCCTGATGGCAGGCAGCAGCAAGCCGAAGGAGAGCGCCACCAGGGTGAACGCCGAGTTGTTGATGACCACCGCGGCCAGCACCACCCAGCGGTATGAAGAAAGGGGAGCGCCGGAAAGTGTGGTTTCGACAGGGCCCGGCACTTCAGAAGAGGGAGCGGAGAGGGAGAGATCGTCGGCATGCATAGAGGGCTTGCAGTATAGGGCAATCGGCAGGCTGAAGGCGTGCCTGGGCATGGAGCGGCGAGCGCGGTATCATGGGCGCAGCTAGAGCATGGCGGAAAGAGCGAGGAGCGGCACGTGCGCCTGGGGCTGATGATCGAAGGGCAGGAGGGCCTGGACTGGGGCCGCTGGAAACGCTTGCTGCACGCGGCGGAAGATTTGGGTTTTTCCTCGGTGTACCGATCCGATCATTTTTTCTCCCTGGTGGGGAGGACGCACAAGGCATCGCTGGAGACGTGGACATCGCTGGCGTACGCGGCGCAGGAGACCAAGCGCGTGCGGCTGGGGACGCTGGCGTGCCCCATGACGTTTCGCCACCCATCGCTGCTGGCGCGGATGGCGGCGCAGACGGATGCGCTGTCGGGCGGGCGGCTGGACGTGGGGATCGGCGCGGGCTGGAACGCGGTGGAGCACGCCGCCTACGGGATACCGTTTCCGCCGCTGAAGACGCGGATGGACATGCTTGAAGAGGGCGCGCAGGTGCTGAAGCTGCTGTGGACGGGCGGCCCCGTCAATTTTCACGGCGCCATCTATACGCTGAAGGACGCCACGTGCTTCCCGCTCCCGGCGCAGTCGCCCATGCCGCTGCTGGTGGGCGGCACGGGGGTGAAGCGCACCCTGCGCGTGGTGGCCCGCTACGCCGACCACTGGAACGCCGTCAGCATCAGTCTGGAGGACTATCGACAGCGCGTGGCGGTGCTGGAAGGCTACTGCAAGGAGATAGGGCGCAAGCCGGCGGCGATCAAGCGGTCGCTGATGGCGGGGTTTGTGCTGGGCCGCAACGCCGCGGAGATCGAGCGCCGCTATGAAAACGTGGCGCGGTATATATCGCCGGAGCAGCGCGGTGCAGCGGGTCCGGCGCGGGATGCGCTGCTGGCGCGCGGATGGTTCATCGGCACGCCGGAGCAGGCGGTGGCGCAGATGCGCCGCTGGCAGGATGCCGGGGTGCAGGAGATCATGCTGCAGCATCACGACCACGAAGACATCGGCGTGCTGGAGCTGATCGCCAAAGAGATCATGCCCAAGGTGGCGTGACCGAAGGCGGCCTGGAAAAAGAGGAAGCGCGATGCAGCTTGCCATTGTGCCGGTGACGGCCTTCGTGGAGAACGTGTACATCCTTGCCGACGAGGAGAGCAAGGAGGCGATTATCATTGACCCCGGCGGCGAGTCGGCGAAGCTGCTGGAGGCCGTGCGGCAGATGGGGGTGACGGTGAAGCACATCCTGTGCACCCACGGCCACATGGACCACGTGGGCGCGGTGCTGCCGCTGCGGGAGGCCACGGGCGCGCGCTATGCCATCCATGAGAACGATGCGGAGATGGCGCGTCGCGAGCCGCCTTCGTACCTGCACCGGCTGATCCCCGATTTTGTGCAGGCGCCCGAGCCCGACGCCCTGCTGCAGGACGGCGACGTGCTGACGGTGGGCGCGCTGTCGCTGCGGGTGATCGAGACGCCGGGGCACACCATGGGGAGCCTGTGCCTGCTGGCCAACGGCGCGCTGTTCGCGGGAGATACGCTGTTCCAGGGCAGCGTTGGCCGCACTGATTTCCCCGGCTCTAGCCCGGAAGCGCTGGTGCAGAGCATTCGCGGGCGGCTGTTCCTCCTGGCGCCGGAGACGGTGGTCTTTCCCGGCCACGGGGGGCAGACTACCATAGGCCAGGAGAAGGTGTTTAATCCATTTGTGGGAGAGGGCGCCAGCCCGGGACGGGCGTAGCGCGAGGGGTCAGCCCTTGCGGCGACTCGCCCCGCTTTCCCGCAGCAGGACCCAGCCGCCGATAGCCATGGCGGTGCCTGCGGGGAGGAGCACCCACGAACGGCTTTCCGGGTACATGGCCGCGGCGACGGCCGCGCCGATGAAGGGGGCCGCGCCGAAAATAGCGCCAGTGCGCGCCGCGCCGATGCCGCGCAGGGCCAGGATGAAGAAATAGAGGCTGATGCCGTAGCTCACCGCGCCCACCGCCAGCGCCGTCACGGTGATCTCCCACGAAGGCCATCGCGTCCCCAGCGCCACGGCGATGCCGCAGTTCACCGTTCCGGCAACGACTCCGCGCGTCGCGGCGAGGATGAAGGGGTCGTTGGCCGATATCTTGCGCGTGAGATTGTTGTCCAGCGCCCAGCATGCCGTGGCGCCTGCCACTGCGAGCGCGCCCAGGCTGACGCCCCAGCCGCCGGACTCCCGCACCGCCAGCAGCGCGCCGCTGGCGGCGATGATCGCGCCCCCCACGATGATGGCGGGGCTGAGGCGTTCACGGAAGACAAGGCCTGCCAGGGCGATGGTGCAGGCCCCTTCCAGCGTGAGTAGGAGGGAAGCGGTGGAGGCGGGGGAATGTTGCAGGCCCAGCAGCAGCAGCACCGGCGCGCCGATGCCGCCGACTCCCAGCGATATGGCGAGCCAGGGGACGTCGGCGCGGCGCAGGCGGGGTACGCTCACCGGCGCGGACCGCGATGCAGCGGCGCGCACCGCCAGGAGAGGGAGGAAGACCGCAGCCACACCCCAGTAGAGGAGTCCGGCGATCAAGAATGCGTCGTTGTCGTCAACCAGGTGCTTGCTCAGCGGCACGCTGAGTCCGAAGCCAATCGCGGCAAGAAAGGCGTAGCGCTGGGCGCGGTGGATATGTGCGCGGGATTCCATGTGGGTCTGTCTGGGGGGGCCTATCTGGCGTGGGCCACGGGAAGGTGGGCCACATCGCAGCAATGGGAGGACTCCTCCATTTGGATGGTCACGTGATGGATGGGGAACCGCTCCGGCACCAAGTGCCGCAGGCGGTCCAGCAGCGCATCGCGGCCGGCGGCGGAGAGGGAATCGGTGACCACCACGTGGGCGCTCATGGCGTTGTAGCCGGTGGTCAGCGTCCAGGCGTGCAGATCGTGCACCTGCGCCACGCTGCCGGCACCGGCGATGGTCTGCTCCAGATCGGCGAGGTCAATGCCGTGCGGCGTGCCCTCCAGCAGAATATGCACCGCCTGCCATACCAGCGAGCGGGACGACCAGAGGATGAGCGCGGCGATGGCGATGCTGATGATGGGGTCGGCGATGAACCAGCCGAAGAGCAGCATGAGCGCCGCGGCGATGATGGCGCCCACGGAGCCCAGGGCATCGCCCAGGACGTGGAGGAAGGCACCCTTCAGATTGAGGCTTTCCTCCGCGCCGCGGTGCAAGAGAGCCATGCCCGCGAGGTTCACGAGGAGTCCCAGGACAGCGATGATAAGCATGGGCGCGGCGTGCACTTCGGGGGCATCCGCCAGCCGGCCCGCAGCCTGGTACAAGATGTACCCGGCGACGCCCCACAGGGCCACGCCGTTGCCCAGCGCCGCCAGCACCTCCACGCGGTGATAGCCGAAGCTGCGGTACGGCGTGCGCGGGCGAGAGGCTACCCACAGGCTGAACAGCGCCAGGCCTAGAGAGGCGGCATCGGACAGTATATGGCCGGCGTCCGCCAGCAGCGCGAGGCTGTTGGTGAGCACCGCGCCGGCGACTTCGGCGAAAAGGAACGCCAAGGTCAGCGCCAGCGTGACCCGCAGCACACGGCGATGGTCGCCGCGAGGGATGTGCTCGTGTGCGCCGTGGGACTCCATGCGACCATTGTACCGCTGTACCGCCGCCGCCTTCCCCAACCTTGACCCCGCCCCGCGGCGGTGATTATTGGACCCGCCGGTCTTTCGGGCCGCGCCTTGCCCGCGCCAGGGGACGGAGGTATCATGGCGCCATTCCCGGCAGGAGCGATGGCGGATCGGACGAAGCGCCCGCGGCGCGCAGAAGCCCCGGCGCGGCGTGAAAGGACATCGCAGGTGTTGCACCGCTACTCTTCATGGGACGGCTCCCAGGAACCCTTTGCGCTCCAGGCGGAGGACGTGATGGAAGAGGTGGCCAACGACCTCTTCCGCGACACCAGCGTGACCCGCGCTCTCAACCGCCTGCTGCAACGCGGCATGCAAGACCGCACGGGACGGCGTACGCCCGGCGTCCGGGACTTGCTGGAGCGCTTGAAGCAGCGCCGCCAGCAGCAACTGGAGCGCTATAACGCCGCGTCAGTGCTGGACGGCATCAAGGAGCGGCTGCAAGACGTGGTGGACACGGAGCGCGGCGGCATCCAGGAACGCCTGGACCAGGCGCGAGCGCAGGCGGGCCCAGCGCAGACTGGCGATGATCCAGCGCGCCAGTCTGCGCTGCAGGCGCTGGAGAAGATGGCGCAACGACGTCGCGAATCGCTGGATGCGCTGCCGCCGGACCCCGCGGGCAAGGTGAGGGAGCTGTCGCAATACGATTTCATGGACCCGGAGGCGCGGCGCAAGTTCGACGAGCTGCTGCGCGAGTTGAAGCAGCGCATGATGGAGCAGCAGTTCAAGGATATGCAGCAGGGGATGCAGGGCATCTCTCCCGAGCAGATGCAGGCAGTGAAAGAGATGCTGCGCGATCTCAACCAGATGATGCGGCAGCACGCCCAGGGGAAGCTGTCCCAAGAGCAGTTCCAAGAGTTTATGCAGAAGCACGGCGGCATGTTCGGAGCGAACCCCCCGCAGAATATGGAAGAGCTGCTGGATCAACTGGCGCAGCGCATGGCGCAGGCGCAGTCGCTGCTCAACAGCATGCCGGAGCAGACGCGCCAGGAGATGCAGGACCTCATGGAGTCACTGCTGGATGACGAGGCGCGGGAGCAGATGGCGCAGCTTGCCGCGGCGCTGGAGGCGATGCGTCCCACGGATCGGATGGAGCGCGAGTATGAGTTCAGCGGCGGCGAAGACCTGCCGCTGGAGCAGGCTATGCGCCTGATGGAGCAGCTCCAGGACATTGACGGCCTGGAGGGGCAGCTCCAGGACATTCGCACACCGCAGGACATGGAGAAGGTGGACGAAGCCAAGCTGGAGCAATTGCTGGGGGAAGAGGCCCGCCGCACCTGGGAGCAGCTCAAGGACATGCTGCGCCAGCTGGAAGAGGCGGGCTTCATCCGTCGCCGCGGCGATCGTATGGAGCTGACGCCCAAGGGCATACGCAAGATCGGCCAGAAGGCTATCCGTGATATCTTCGCGCACCTCAAGAAGGACCGCCTGGGAGCGCACCAGCTCAGCACGCGGGGATTTGGCGGCGAGCCCAGCGGGGAGACCAAGCCCTGGACGTTCGGCGATGAGTTCTCCGTGGACCTGCAACGGTCGCTGATGAACACGGTGCTGCGCGCCGGGCGGGGGACGCCCGTCCGTATGGAGCCCGGCGATTTTGAGGTGCAGCGCATCGAGCACGCCACGCAGGCGGCGACGTGCCTACTCATTGACCGCAGCCGGTCCATGGGCTACTACGGCAATTTCAGCGCGGCGAAAAAGGTCGCCATAGCCCTGCACACCCTCATCCGCACCACCTACGCCCGCGATGCGCTGTACATCATCGGCTTCTCGGACATCGCTACGGAGTTCAAGGAGGCCGACCTTCCGGAGCTGCACTGGGACACGTCCACCTCAGGCACCAACATGCACCACGCCTTCATGCTCTCGCGGAAGCTGCTGGCGCGGCACCGCGGCAGCACGCGGCAGATCATCATGATTACCGACGGCGAGCCAACGGCGCACCTGGAGCGAGGCCACCCGTATTTCTCCTACCCGCCTTCGCCGCGCACCATTGCCGAGACGCTGAAAGAAGCGCGGCGGCTGACGCAGGAAGGCATCACGGTCAACACCTTCATGCTGGAGAACAGCTACCCGCTGGTGGATTTCGTCAACATGCTCACGCGCATCAACCGCGGCAGGGCGTTCTACGCATCGCCGGATAAGCTGGGACAGTACGTGCTGGTGGACTACATGCAACACCGGCGGCGAAACGTGGCCTAGTTGTGGCGCGGCTGCGCTATGCCGGCCCCAAAGCCGGGGGAGAGCGTGCGGTTGGCGCATACCTCGCTTTCAGGATATGATGCGGCGGCTGACGCGCGCGGGTTCGCATGAGGCGCAGGAGGCGTAGGCGATGTCCACATTGAAGCTGATTTCCGCCGACTCACACGTTATCGAGCCACGGGACCTCTGGCTCAAGTACATGGAGCCGAAATACCGCAGCCGCGCGCCGCATTGCGTGCGGGAGAACGGCAAGGACGTCTTCAAGTGCGAAGGCGGCGTGACGCTGATTCAGGTAGGCGCGCTGGGCGGCGCGGGCATTTCCAACGACAAGCTGAAATATGACGGCACCTATGAGGAGGCCCCTCCTGGGGCATGGGACCCCATTGCCAGGGTCAAGGAAATGGCGGTGGACGGCGTGCAGGCGGAGGTGCTCTATCCTTCAGTGGCGCTGCGGATGTTCGGCATCCCTGACCTGGACTATCAGCTGGCGTGCTTCCGCGCGTACAACGCCTGGCTGGGCGACTTTGTGCGGCAGCGGCCCAAGGAGTTCAAGGGCATCGGCATCGTGCCTATAGATGATATGGAGACCGCCACCGGCGAGGTGCGCCGCTGCAAGGAGCTGGGGCTCTCCGGCGTGGCTATCTCGGTGAACCCGCAAGTTGAGAAGGGCTACGACAGCGCCTTCTACGACCCGCTGTGGGCGGCGGCGCAGGATTACGGCATGCCGGTGAGCATGCACATCCTCACGGAGCGCAAGGCGGGGGGCGCGCAACGCACCGGCTACGGGCGTTACATGGGCCAGGTCACGGAGCCGCCGAGGGTCATCCAGGAGGTACTGGGTCTGATGCTGCTCTCCGGCGTCTTCCGCCGCTTCCCGGGGCTGAAAGTGGTCTCCGCGGAGAACGACGCCGGCTGGGCAGGCTACTTTGTGGAGCGCCTGGACTACGTCGTCTACAAGCGCGGCCCCCACTATGATACGAAGGTGCCTATGGACATCATGCCCAGCGAGTTCTTCCGCAGGAACGTGTTCCTGACCTTCATGCGCGATCGCTCCGGCATCCTTATCCGGGAGATCATCGGCAAGGACAATCTGCTGTGGTCGTCCGACTATCCGCACCAGGACAGCACCTGGCCGGACTCCAGGAAGCTGATCGAGAAGCTGATGGGAGATATTCCCGAGGCGGACCGGCACAAGATACTGGCGGACAACTGCGCCAAGCTGTACGGATTCGCCTAAAAGGTGAAAGTCTCCCGCCATCGCACCATCCCCGCGCTGCCGGAGACGGTGTGGCGCATCGTGAGCGTCGCCGAGCGCATGCCGAAGTGGTACAGCGGCGTGGAGACGGCGTCGCACGTCGGCGGGCCGGTGGAGGGCGTGGGACGGCGGCAGTCGGCGGTGCGCGACTTGCGGTGGCATCGCGTGGATATGCTGCTGGAGGTTGTGGCGTGGGAGCCGCGGCGCAGGCTGGACCTGCGGCATGTGGAAGAGCGCATCCAGGGCCGCCTGGTGACCGGCGTGCGTAACTTCGTGACCAGCGTGACCATCGCCCCGCAAGGCGAGGCGGCGTCTGTCACGGTGGAGTACCGCTGGCGCGCGCGATTCGGCATTCCCTGGCTGCAAAGCCTGCTTGTGGGCGGGCGCGTCATGGGCCGCGAGTTGGATGAGACGTTGCGCCGCCTGGAAGCGGCGGCACTGAAAGAACGAGCCGCATAGGCGATTGCGCCGCGCGATGGGCGACACGAATACACGGAGGTTGAGGCTATGACGGAAACTCCCGCGATTGCCAAGGCGCGCGCCGAGGGCCGCGTGCTGCTGACGGAAGTGGAATCGAAGCGCCTGCTGCGCGATGCAGGCATCCCGGTCACGGATACGCGGCTTGCCGGGAGCAAGGCGGAGGCGCAGGCGATCGCCAAGGAGCTTGGCTACCCCGTGGTGCTGAAGATCGTCTCGCCGGAGATTACGCATAAGAGCGACGCGGGCGGGGTGAAGCTCAAGCTGGGAGACGCCGGCGCTGTCGCCGCGGCGTATGACGAGATTATTGCGTCGGCAAAGAAAGCGGCGCCCCAGGCGAGCATCGCGGGGGTCTCCGTGCAGCCGATGGCGAAGGCGGGCACGGAGATCATCCTGGGCGCGACCAAGGACCCGCAGTTTGGGCCGGTGGTGATGTTTGGGCTGGGGGGGATTTTCGTGGAGGTGATGAAGGATGTCTCGTTCCGCATCGTGCCGCTGGCGGCGAGGGACGCGGCGCAGATGGTGCGGGAGATCAAGGGGTTTCCCGTGCTACAGGGGGTGCGGGGCCAGGAGCCGGCCGACCTGGCGGCCATCGAGCGGGCGATCATGCAGCTTTCCGCGTTTGCTGAGAAGCACCCGGAGATCAAGGAAATAGACCTGAACCCGGTGCTGGTGTATCGCAGCGGATTGATCGCGGTGGACGCGCGCGTGGTGCTGGAGGCGAAGTAGCGCGCTAGCCCGCCGCCTCGGCTACGGGTCGCTCCGCCAGGTGCGCTGACTGCGGGGCCTTGGGCGGGCGTGTGAAGAACAGGATCGTGCCGGACGCCCCGAGCAGTCCCAGGGCGATGGTCCAGACCGCGGGCGCGCCGATGCCGGAGTCCAGCAAGTAGCCGAAGAGCGGCGGCGCTGTTGCTGCTGCGGCCACCATCACGGGCAGGGAGACGCCGCGGATGGCGCCGACGGCGCGGCGTCCGTAGTAGGTGGGCCACACCAGGTTCATCATGGTCATGTAGGCGCCGGCGAAGAAGCCCCAGGTCAGGCTGTGGGCAAAAAGAAATGCCACGTTGGATGTGGCGAAGATCATGGGGATCGTGCCTGCGCCCATGCCCGCGCCAGCCATAAGGCCGATGAACCGCAGGGGCACGCGCTCCGCCAGCAGGCCAAAGAAGATGCCGGAGAAGATCACGATCAGCGGGTCTACGATCGTCCCCAGCGCCACGAGGTTGGAGGATATCCCTTTCTCTTCAAAGAAGGTGGTGCGATATATCAGCGTCCCGTTCTGGCCGATGGCCAAGAGCGCCAGCGCGCCGAGGGTCATCCACAGCGCGGGCGTGCGCAGCGCCTCGCCCAGCGTCCAATCGCGCTCGGCGATGCGGCGGCGCTTGCCATGCCCCGCCGCACCCGCCGGCTCAGGCGCGCCGCCGTCCGGCAACAAGCCCAGGTCCTCCGGGCTGCGTCGCATAAGGAAGAAGCTTGCCAGGGCGACCACCACGGCCATGTTTGTGCCGAGGACGACCCATGCCGCGCGCCAGCCCAGCCAGCCGATGAGCCAGTTGACCAGCAAGATGTTGCCCGCCACGCCCGCTGCCAGGCCGCCGCTGACCATGGCGATGGCTCGTCCCCGCTTGGCGATGAACCACTTGGTCACCGGCACCATGGTGAGAATGCTGCCGCCGGGGCCGCTCATGCCCATGCTGCCGGACACAAAGAACAGCAGGTAGATCATCCAGAGGTGGTGCGATGCCGATAGCGCGATGAGGCTCACCCCTACCACCACCCCGCTCACGACGCCCATCCAGCGTGAGCCGTGGCGGTCTATGAGGATGCCGATCACCGGCGCGGCGATGCCGCCTGCGACCACCCGCAGGGTGAAGGCCCAGGAGAACTCGCTCTTGGACACCTGCAGGTCTTGACTCATGGGGCCGAGCATGAAGGAGAAGACGATGGGCGTCATTGCCCCGGCCACAAAGTTGATCAGCACGGAGCCGGTGACGACGATCCACCCATAGTAGAGGCGGTCGGGGACAGGGAAGGCGACGGAGGGGAGGCGTCTCATGCCGGTCTTTGGGAGGACCGTGTCCGCCGGAGCGTTCGCTGCACAATAGTTCCTGGGTGCACGATCCGCTGCGGCGGGTGCAACGGTGGATAGTATATATGCGGCGAGCGGGCGGCGTCCGTCATAATGGGGGTGCTTGCAGCAGATGCGGACAATGGCTTGCGGCGGACTTTGCCGCGAACTCGCCGGCAGAGGAAGGCAACGTGACGATGCAACAGGACACGGGGCGTAACAGAATCGAAACGTCGGAGTGCGAGCCGCTCTTTCCCCGCATGACGGTGGGGGTGATGGGGTCGGCGGGAGGGGTGATGGCGCCGGAGGTGCGGGCGTTGGTGCGGCGCTTGGGGCAGGAGATCGCCAGCAGGGGGTACGTGTTGGTGACCGGCGCGTGCCCCGGGCTGCCGCAGGACGCCGTCATTGGCGCCAAGGAGAATTGCGGTGTGGTGGTGGGCGTCTCCCCCGCGCTGAATATCGAAGAGCATGTGCGGAAATACCGCTCACCCACGCGGGGCTACGACGCCATCATCTATACAGGCAGCGGACTGATGGGCCGCGAGATCGAAAACATTCGTTCGTGCGACGTGGTGATCTTCGCTGGAGGGCGCTCCGGCACGCTGGGGGAGTTCGCCATTGCCTATGACGAAGGCAAGATCATCGGGGTGCTTTCCGGCAGCGGCGGCATCACCGAGCATCTGCAGACTATCGTGGGCATGGTCAACAAGGACACCAGCGCCGTGCTGCGCCATGACAGCGACCCGGCACGGCTGCTGGATAAGCTGGAGGAGGTCTACGGCCAGCGCATCCTGCCTGCCAACACGCGGCTGCTGGCAAGCCATAATCCTGACGGCGAGCCGGAAAAGTAACGGCTGCGCCTGCGGGTAATGTAAAGGAGCATCGCATGGACAGCATCGAAGTGAGCGCCATTCTGCCGGCTACGCCGCTGAGGGTCTACCGCGCCTGGCTGGACAGCGCGCAGCACAGCGCCATGACCGGCGGCGGCGCTGCGGAGATTGACCCTGCGGTGGGCGGTCGTTTCACCGCATGGGACGGCTATATCTCCGGCGTCACCCTGGAGACCGACTCTCCGCGACGCATCGTGCAGGGGTGGCGCACCACAGAGTTCGCCAAACGCGTGAAAGACTCACGCCTGGCAGTGCTGGTGGAGAAGGCGCAGGGCGGCGCCAAGATCACGTTGCGCCACACGGAGATACCAAAGGGCCAGGGTGAGGGCTACCGGCAGGGGGGGCTTGACTATTACCTGGAGCCGATGCAGGCGTACTTCGCGGCGAAGGGCTAGCTCCCGCCGAGCTTATCGCCCATCTCGCGCAGGAAGTTCTCCACTTCCGGCGACAGGCCGGGCGAGGATTCCTGGCCCATGCGGGCGGCGCGCGCATCATAGTCCGCCTCCAGCTGGGCGATCACCGGCTTGAGGCGGGGGTTGGATGCCACTGCAAGGGAGACCTCTCGGTACTGCTCCTCGCCCCGCTTGGGGTCTACAAGCGCCCCCGGCAGGCCGTAGATGCTTCGCAGCGTTTCCAGGATGCGGGCGGCGCCGCTGTAGTCTTCCTCCAGCTGGGCGTATTGCGGCAGATGCACGATCATACTGGCGGTCTCCATGCCCTGCTGCGCCCCCAGCTGCCCGATGAGGTAGGTGATGGTGGTGGGGCCTTCGTAGGTGCTGCGCTCCAGCTTCATGGCGCTGCCGGGCTTGCCCTGCACTGACCCCGTGACCAGCAACGGTCGCGTGTGGGGCACGGCGTCATACATTCCGCCGAGCAGCATGTACCGCTTCACCTGGAAGTGCATTAGCACCTCCAGCACCGACTCGGCGTAGTCTTCGCCCAAGGCATGCGGCTCCAGGAGATGGAGGAAGATAAAGTCCGGCGGCGCTTCCCGCACGGCGTAGTACAGATAGGAGTTGGGGACGGTGATCGCGCGCTGCCCCTCATGGTGCGTCAGGGTGGGCCGGTAGCGCGTGAAATCGAAGAACGTTCCTGGCCGGTGCAGCTTGCCCAGGTCGCGCGCGCGGAGGCGGCGTTCCACAGCAGTGAGCGCCAGCGAGCCGACGCTGCCGACGTCCACCCACGGGCGCAGCATGGCGATGGCGTGCGGCTCACGCAGCGCCGGAAGAGGATCGGTGATATCGAACGCTCCAATGCGCATGGCCCTATCTTGTCAGTCCGGCAACGGTAATGCAACTCCGCTGGAGGGGTATACTGGCGTCAGGTGTATCACGCTAACTGGAGGAGGGGCCCCATGCCCAGGGTGCTGACGATGGACGCTGTGAAGCAGCAGTTGCCGGCGCTCCCCGGCTGGCGCGTTGCTGGAGGCAGGAGCAAACGCATCCAGCGCAGCTTTGATTTCGGCGATTTTGTGGAGGCGCTGCGCTTCGTCAACAGGGTGGGTAAGCTGGCCGAGGCGCAGGGCCATCACCCGGACATCAGCATTCGTTATAACAAGGTTACGCTCGATCTTGTCACCCACAGCGCGGGCGGTTTGACAGAGCTCGATTTTCGGCTTGCCGCCGCCATTGACGCGCTGGCGCGGCGCGGGCGGCAGGTGATATCGCGCTAGCGCGGCGGGCAGCTTGACGACAAGTCGCATCACCGCAGCGCCTTTGTGGTGCTTTTGGGTGATGAGGGCGGGGAAGGCGCGGCGTTTTCTGCTTGACATGAAAAGAAGGCGCTGCTAGACTTTACTCTTGGCCGGTGAGCGGAGAGGGTTTTTCGCCATCGGCAAGATACGACAAGATACGAAGGGAAGACTCCGAACGATATGCCGACGATCAATCAGCTGATACGCAAGGGACGGACGAGGACCAAGCGGCGGACGAAGGCGCCTGCGCTGCGGTTTTCTTTCAACTCCTTGAAGAAGCGCGTGGTGCGCGGCGTGGGCGGGCCGCAGAAGCGCGGCGTGTGCACGCAGGTGCGCACGGTGACTCCCAAGAAGCCGAACTCGGCGCTCCGCAAGGTAGCCCGCGTGCGGCTGACGAACGGCATTGAAGTGACGGCGTACATCCCCGGCGAAGGGCACAACCTCCAAGAGCACTCCGTGGTGCTGATCCGTGGCGGTCGCGTGCCTGATCTGCCCGGGGTGCGGTATCACATCGTCCGTGGGACGCTGGACGCAGGCGGTGTGCAGGACCGCAAGCAGAGTCGCAGCAAGTACGGCGCCAAGCGAGGGAAGGCGGCAGCCAAGGCAACGTAACGCCTGGGGCGAATGTTGGGGCAGCCCGCTTGGCCGTTTCCCCTTCTTGACCAGTCCTTGTCCACCTGTGCCCGGAGACGCCAGCGATCGATTGACAGACGATGGATAGACGAGACATAGAGGAATTATTGTGAGAAGGCGACCAGCAGAACGAAGAACCCTTCCGCCCGATTGGAAATACCATCGGGAGGATGTGACCCGTTTCATGCACAAGGTGATGCGCAACGGAAAGAGATCTGTTGCCGAGCGCCTGGTGTACTCCGCGCTGGACATTGCCGAGAAGAACGCGGGCCGCCCTGGGCTGGAGGTCTGGGAGCAAGCCATCAAGAATGCCACGCCGGTGTTGCAAGTGAAGCCTCGCCGCGTGGGCGGGGCAACGTACCAGGTGCCGGTAGAGATCCGCCCAGAAGTGCGCACCACGCTGGCGATGCGCTGGATCATCCTGGCGGCGCAGGCTCGCAAGGGCCGGCCTATGGATGAGCGCCTCGCTGCCGAGCTGGTGGACGCGGCGAAGGGCCAGGGCGCGGCGGTGAAGCGCCGGGAAGATTTGTTCCGCATGGCGGAGGCCAACCGGGCCTTCGTGCATTATCGCTGGTAAGAAGTTGAGGAGCAGAGGATGCCCCGCGTCCGGGGCTGGATAACGTATGGCTGGGATACGGTACCCGCTGAACAAGATTCGCAACATCGGCATCATTGCCCACATTGACGCGGGCAAGACGACGGTGTCTGAGCGCGTGCTCTTCTACACCGGCAAGACCTACAAGATCGGCGAGGTGCATGAGGGCACGGCGACGATGGACTGGATGGACCAGGAGCGTGAGCGCGGCATTACGATTACCGCCGCGGCCACGTTCGCCGAGTGGAAGGGCCACCAGATCAACATTATCGATACGCCGGGCCATGTGGACTTCACCGCGGAGGTGGAGCGCAGCCTGCGCGTGCTGGACGGCGGCGTGGTGGTGTTTGACGCCGTGGCCGGTGTGCAGCCGCAATCGGAGACGGTGTGGCGCCAGGCGGACCGCTACGGCGTGCCTCGCATCTGCTTCATTAATAAGATGGACCGTGTGGGCGCCGACTTCTTCCGCTCCGTGGACACCATTATCAATCGCTTGAAGGCTCGCGTGGCGGTCATCGTGTTCCCGCTGGGCTCAGAGGGCGGCTACCTGGGTCACGTTGACCTGATTGACCGCAAGGCGTTCTACTTCGACGGCGACGAGCACGGGGCCATTCGCGAGGCGGACGTTCCCCAGGAGGCAAAGGCCGACGTGGAGCGCCTGCGCGCGGAGCTGGTGGAGCGCATCTCGGAGACGGACGATGTGCTGACAGAGAAGTATGTCGAGGGAAAAGAGATTTCCGTTGCCGAGCTGAAGACGGCGCTGCGCAGCGCCACGGTCACCAACAAGCTCGTGCCGGTGCTCTGCGGGACGGCGTTGAAGAATAAGGGCGTGCAAAACATGCTCGATGCCGTGGTGGCGTACCTGCCGTCGCCGGATGACAGGGTAGAGATCAAGGGCATTCATCCGAAGACGGGCGAGCCTGAAACGCGAAAGATTAGCGAGAGTGAACCCTTTGCCGCTCTAGCGTTCAAGGTGGTCACTGACCCATTCGTGGGACGGCTGGTGTACCTGCGCCTCTACTCAGGGAAGGTCGAATCGGGGTCTATTATTCTCAACGCCAGCAAGGGCGATCGCGACCGGCTGGGCCGCCTGGTGCGGATGCACGCCAACCATCGCGAAGAGGCGACCGAGGCCTTCGCCGGCGATATCGTCGCCGCGCTGGGGCTGAAGAACACCTTCACCGGCGATACGTTGTGCTCCCAGGACAAGCCCGTGTTGCTGGAGACGATCAAGTTCCCCGAGCCGGTGCTGTCTGTGGCCATTGAACCCAAGTCCCGCGCTGAGCAAGAGAAGATGGGTGAAGCCCTGCGCAAGCTCTCTGAGGAAGACCCCACGTTCCATATCAGGCAGGACCAGGAGACCAATCAGACGGTCATCTCCGGCATGGGCGAGCTGCATCTGGAAGTGCTGGTGGAGCGCATGCGACGCGAGTACCACGTGGACGCTACTGTGGGCAAGCCGCAGGTGGCCTATCGCGAGGCGATCACTGCCTCTGCCGAAGCGGAAGGGCGTTTTGTCCGCCAGACGGGCGGACGCGGTCAGTACGGTCATGTGGTGCTCAGAATCGAGCCGAACGAGCGCGGCAAGGGGTTCGAGTTCGAGAGCAAGGTGGTGGGCGGCACGGTGCCGCGCGAGTATTTCAGGCCCATTGAGCAGGGCGTGAAGGAAGCACTGGACACGGGCATCATCGCCGGCTTCCCTATGGTGGATGTGAAGGTGTACCTGGTGGACGGCTCCTACCATGAGGTGGACTCCAACGAAATGGCGTTCAAGATCGCGGGGTCCATGGGCATCAAGGCGGCAGTGCGTAAGGCCAGCCCCAGGATCCTCGAGCCGATCATGCTGATTGAAGTGGTAACGCCCGCGGATAACCTGGGCGATATTCTGGGCGATCTCAACGGTCGCCGCGCGCGGATCATGAACATCGAGGGTCTGAAGGACACGCAGGTGGTGAACGCGCACGTGCCTCTGGCGGACACCTTCGGCTATGCGACATCCATCCGGTCGCTCACCCAGGGCCGGGCCACGTACACCATGGAATTCGATCATTATGCAGAGGTCCCCCGGAGTATCGCCGAGGAGATCATGGGCAAGGCAAAGGTTACGGCCTAAGGATCAGTTATGGCGAAGCAGCGCATTCGTATTCGTATCAAACTCAAAGCGTTCGATCATCGCATTCTCGACCAGTCTGCCACGCAGATTGTGGAGGCGGCGGAACGGACGGGCGCCGCCGTGGCCGGGCCGGTGCCGCTGCCTACGTCCATCAAACGTTTCACCGTGATTCGCTCCCCGCACATTGACAAGGATTCCCGCGAGCAGTTTGAGATGCGCACCCACAAGCGTCTCATTGATGTTCTTGAACCTACGTCTAAAACGATTGACGCGCTGACGCGGCTGAACCTGCCTGCGGGCGTTGATATTGAGATCAAGCTGTAACGCCATGCTAAACGGAATTCTCGGCAAAAAGTTGGGCATGACCCAGGTCTTCTCTGAGGCCGGTTCGCCGATGACGGTGACGGTGGTGGAGGCGGGGCCGTGTGTGGTGATCCAGGTCAAGACTATGGATGTGGACGGCTACCAGGCGGTGCAGGTGGGCTTCGGCCATAAGAAGCGGCTGAATAAGCCGGAGCAGGGCCACCTGCGCGGGCAGGGAACGTTCCGCTATCTGCGCGAGTTTCGCGTGGAAGATGCATCCAAGTTCCAGGTTGGGCAGAAGGTTCAAGCGGACATCTTTGCCGCGGGAGACAAGGTGGACGTGACGGGCACGTCCCGCGGCATGGGATTTCAGGGGGGCGTCAAGCGGTACCACTTCCATGGCGGCCCGAAGACGCACGGGCAGTCTGACCGTCACCGCGCTCCAGGGTCGGTGGGGTCCACCACCACGCCGGGCCGTGTGCTGAAGGGCCTGCGCATGGCGGGGCACATGGGTAATGTGCGGGTGACGACGCAGAATCTGAGAATCATCCGCGTGGAGCCGGAGCGCAATCTCTTGCTCCTGGAGGGGGCGGTCCCCGGGGCCAAGAACGGCCTGGTTGAGGTACGTCACGCAAGGAAAGGCGCCAAGGCAAAGGCCAAGGCGTAATACGAGAACGATACGATGAAGCTCGAAGTAAAAGACAGCAGCGGCGCGCAGGCCGGCACCATTGAGGTCAGCGACGCGATCTTCGGCGTGCCGATGAACCAGGACCTGGTGCATCAGGCGCTGACGTGGCAGCGCACGAACGCGCGCATCGGCACGCAGAGCGCGCTGACGCGTCACGAGGTTTCCGGGTCGCGCAGGAAGCCGTGGAAGCAGAAGCACACGGGCCGCGCCCGCGCGGGGCGCACGCGTTCCCCGCTGTGGCGGCACGGAGGCATCACGCATGCGCCGAAGCCGCGCGATCATTCTCTCCGCATTCCCCGCAAGATGCGCCGGCTGGCGATCCGCTGCCTGCTTTCCAGTAAGCATGCCGAGGGTACGCTGATCATTCTGAAAGATATGGGGATCGCCGATGGCAAGGCCAAAGAGATGGCCGCGCTGCTCAAGGCGATCGAGGTGGGCGGCACGGCGCTGATTGTGACGCGCGAGAAGATTGAAAGCGTGGTGCGCGCGGCGCGCAACCTGCCAGGGATACGCACGCTTCCCGCGCCGCAGCTCAATGTGGGCGATCTGCTCAAGTATCAGCACCTGGTGATGACGCTGGACGCGGTGCACCGCGCCGAAGAGTTGTGGGCGGGCGCTCCCGCGCAGGTCGTGGCACCCGGCGCCATGGCGGCGCCTGCTGCCGCGCCGGCCGCGGCGAAGCCCGCGCGCGCCGCTGCGCCTAAGGCCGCCCCTGCCGCGAAGGCGGAGGAAGCGGCATCGCCCAAGAAGCGCACGCCCAGCACTACCCGCAGCCGCAAGGCCCGCGATACTCAGGCGAGGAAGAAGGAATGAGCCTCTACGACGTCCTCCGCCGTCCGGTCGTCACGGAAAAAAGCACCCTTCTAGCGGAGAAGGGGAAATATGTGTTTGAGGTCAGCGATGCGGCCAGCAAGGCCCAGATCAAGGAAGCAGTCAAGCTGGCCTTCAAGGTGCAGGTGACTCAGGTCAACGTCATGAACGTGCAGGGCAAGATGAAGCGCTTTGGGCGCAAGCCGACGCAGCAGCGTTCGTGGAAGAAGGCCATTGTGACTCTCAAAGCCGGCGAAAAGATCGAGCTCTTCGGGAGCTAGGGAAAAGCCATGCCCGTCAAGAAGTTCCGACCATATACTGCCTCTCGCCGCGAGATGGTGAGCGTCACCTTTGACGAGATCACCACGCGCAAGCCGGAGAAGTCGCTCACCAAGTCCAAAGGGAAGCATCACGCCGGACGGAACTTCCGCGGGGTGATCACCGTGCGCCATCGGGGCGGCGGGTCCAAGCAACTGCTGCGGACGATTGACTTCCGGCGCGATAAGCTCGGCGTGCCCGGCATAGTGAAGACCATCGAGTACGATCCGAATCGCACGGCGCGCATCGCCCTGGTGTTCTACGTTGATGGGGAGAAGCGGTATATGCTGGCGCCCCAGGGCCTGGAGGTGGGCGCGAAGGTGCAATCCGGCGCGGGGTCGGAGATCAAGTTGGGCAATGCGCTGCCGATGAAGAACATTCCCACCGGATCGCGCATCCACAATGTGGAGCTGCAGCGCGGCAAGGGCGGGCAGATCGTCCGTTCCGCGGGAGGGTCGGCCCAGCTGCTGGCGAAGGAAGACGAGTATGTGCTGGTGCGCCTGCCCTCTGGGGAGACTCGCCGCTTTGACGGCGAATGCATGGCGACACTGGGGCAGTTGAGCAACAGCGATCATAAGAACCGCGTGCTGGGCAAGGCGGGGGCGACGCGGCACCGCGGGCGGCGTCCCATGGTGCGCGGCGTGGCGATGACGCCGCGCGATCACCCGCATGGCGGCGGCGAAGGCCGCGCCGGCATCGGCATGCCTAGTCCCAAGTCCCCTTGGGGCAAGCCCACCCTGGGCAAGAAGACGCGGCGAGTCAACAAGAGCTCGGCTATGATCGTCAAGCGGAGAAAGTAGACCCATGTCACGCTCAACGAAGAAGGGGCCGTTCATCCAGCCCAAGCTGATGAAGCGGGTGCAGGCGGCGGCCCGATCGCAACAGAAGGTTATTATCAAGACGTGGTCGCGCCCCTCCATGATCATGCCGGAGTTTGTGGGGCTCACCATTGCAGTGCATGACGGGCGCAAGCATGTGCCGGTGTTCATTACGGAGAACATGATCGGGCACCGGCTGGGGGAGTTCGCTCCCACGCGCACGTTCCGTGGGCATATTGGCAAGGCAAGGTCGGAAAAGACGTCGGAAGTCGCGGCGAGTTAGCGGGGAACCGTGGAAGCAAAAGCAGTAGCACGCAACATCGGAGTATCGCCTCGGAAGCTGCGCCTCATATGCAATGAGGTGCGGGGCCGCAAGGTGGCAGAAGCGCTGACGATTCTGCGGTTCATGCCCACGCCTTCGGCGGCGGAGGTGGCCAAGGCGGTCAAATCTGCCGCAGCCAACGCGGAGCAGAACTATCAGATGCAACCAGACCGGCTTCGGGTCGCAGGAATCACTGCTACGGACGGAATGAAGCTGAAGCGCTTTCAGCCCATGGCGCGCGGCCGCGCCGGGCGTGTGCAAAAGCGCTATGCCCACATTACCGTCGTGGTGGATGAGGGGGAGGCATAGGTTGGGCCACAAGGTACACCCCGTAGGATTCCGCCTCGGCGTAATCCGAGACTGGCAGGCGCGGTGGTTCGCCACCAAGCCGGCGGTCTTCCGCACCCTCCTGCTGGAGGATCTTTCTTTCCGCAAGGCGATCTGGGAACGCTATCCGGATGCGGGCGTGGCGAAGGTGGAGATCGAACGCGGGGCGCATGAGGTGGTGGTGAACATCCACACTGCACGGCCTGGGATTGTCATCGGCCGTGGCGGGCAGCGCGTGGAAGAGATTCGCAAGGAGTTGGAGACGATGAGCGGCAAGCGGGTGAAGATCAATATTCAAGAGATTCGCCAGCCTGAGCTGGATGCGTATCTTGTGGCGCGCAACATCGCCGATCAGATTGAGCGTCGGCTTTCCTACCGCCGCGCGATTAAGCAAGCGGTGGCGCGGAGCATGCAGGCGGGGGCTAAGGGCATCAAGGTGGTGGCTTCGGGGCGGCTGGGCGGGGCGGAAATCGCGCGTGTGGAGAAGGACCACGAGGGCCAGGTGCCGCTGCATACGTTGCGCGCGGACATTGACTTCGGCATTGCCGAGGCGCACACGACGATGGGGCAGGTGGGCGTGAAGGTGTGGCTCAACCGCGGAGAGGTGCTGCCGCAGCGCAAGGCGACGGTCGTTCCCTTGGAAGAGTCCGGCCTGGGCGCTCTGGAGATGAAGGAAGAAACTACGGGCGTGACGGAGGCGGCGAATGCTGCAGCCGAAAAGAACTAAGTACCGCAAGGCATATCGCGGCAAGATGCGGGGTGCGGCCCATGCGGGGCACACGCTGCAGAGCGGCGAGTTCGGCCTGAAGGCGACGGAGTCCATGTGGGTGACGTCACGCCAGATTGAAGCGGCGCGACGGGCGATCACGCACTATGTGAAGCGCGGGGGAAGCATCAGCATCCGCATTTATCCGGACAAGCCGGTGACGCTGAAGCCGCTGGAGGTGCGCCAGGGCGGTGGCAAGGGCGCGGTGGACCACTGGATCGCGGTGGTGCGCCGCGGGCGGGTGATGTTTGAGATTTCCGGCGTGCAGGAGACGGTAGCGAAAGAGGCAATGCATCGCGCCGCGGCGAAGCTGCCGTTGCGCACGAAGTTTGTGGCCCGGGCGGAGCATCGCGCCTAGGGGCAGAGGTCAGCAATGCGTGTAGATGAAGTACGAGCAATGACGGACGACCGGCTGCGCGAGGAGATCGCGGGCGCGGAAAAGGGGATGTTCAATCTCCGTTTCCAGAACGCTACGAAGCAACTGGCGGATTCGAGCGCCTTGGGCAAGACCCGCAAGAATATCGCCCGGATGAAGACCGTGCAGCGTGAGCGCGAGCTGGCCCAGCCCGGCAGATAAGAGACAAGGTGATGGAACAAGAACGCAAGAAGATCCAGATCGGCACGGTGGTCAGCGATAAGATGGCCAAGACCCGTGTCATCACGGTGCAGTGGAAGCAGCGGCATCCGCTGTACCAGCGCCTAGTGCGCAAGATGAGCCGGTTCATGGCGCATGATGAGAAGAACGAATCGCATCGAGGGGATAGGGTTCGGATCATCGAGTGCCGCCCGATGTCCAAGGGTAAGCGGTGGCGTATCATTGAGATTCTGCAACGCGCCGAGCAGGTAGAAGTGGCTCCCGAGGAAGTGGGGGCGAGCCTGATCGAAGAGTTTGAGGCCAAGGGTGGCGCGGCGCTTGCCGCTACGCCGGCGAAGCGAGCCAAGGCAGTGGCGGCGGCGTCTGTGACAGCGGCGAAGGTAAGGGGCAAGGCGGCGGCGCCCGCGTCCGCAGCCAAGGAAGAGGCGAAGCCGAAGCGTGTGCGGGCTAAGAAGGCGGAGGCGGCGGAGACGCCTGTTGCTCCCGCTGCCGCTGCGGAAGCGGCTCCCAAGGCAGAGAAGAAGCCTCGCGCCAAGAAGGCGGCGAAGGAACCTGAGGAGAAGAAGGCGTGATTCAGGCCTATACCAGACTCACGGTGGCCGACAACTCCGGCGCCAAGGTCGTGATGTGCTTCAACATACCTGGCTATAGCAGGCGCCGCTATGCCAGCGTGGGCGATATTGTCGTATGCACCGTCAAGGAGGCGCAGCCGGCCGCCGCCATCAAAAAGGGAGACGTGGTGAAGGCAGTGGTGGTGCGCACCACGCGCCCGATACGGCGCACCGATGGCTCCTCTATTCGGTTCGACGACAACGCCGCGGTGATCGTGAAGGATGACAACAACCCCCAGGGGACGCGTATCTTCGGCCCCGTGGCGCGTGAGTTGCGCGATCGCAACTTCACGAAGATCGTGTCGCTTGCGCCTGAGGTGCTGTAGCCGGTATGAAAATTCACAAGAGCGATACAGTGGTTATTGTCCGGGGCAAGGACCGCGGCAAGCGCGGCAAGGTTCTGGAGGTCAATGCGCGCTCGGGGCGGGTGATCATCGAGGCGGCGAACCTGATTAAGAAGAATGTGAAGCCGAACCCCCAAATCCGCCAGGCGGGGATTGTGGAGCGGCCAGGGCTGATCGCAGTGGAGAACGTGACGCTGGTGTGTCCCAAATGCTCTAAGCCTGCCAAGGTGGGATACCGCGTGCTGGGGCATGATCTCACGGGAGAAGCAAGATCTCGAAAGGTCCGGATATGCAAGAGCTGCCAGGAACAGATCGAATAGAGGAGCCGCAGGGAGAGCCTGCGTCCGGGGCGGAGCAGTCCAAGGCTCGCGCCAAGAAGGCGGCGCCCAAGGGGGCGCAGCCGAAGACGCCGCGCGACCCGAAGGCCGCTGGACAGAAGGCGGACGCTGCAAAGGCTGCGTCCGCCAAGGCTGAGGCTGCGCCGGCTAAGGCTGGGGCGCCTGCCGCCAGGGGTAGGGACGCGGCAGCGCGGGCGAAGGCCGCGAAACCTGCTGAAGCCGCCAAGCCGCAGAGCATGGAAGGCTATGCTCCGCGCCTGCGGGAGAAATATCGCCAGGAGATCATTCCGGCACTCATCAAGGAGTTCGGCTACAAGAACCCCATGGAAGTGCCGCGTGCGGTGAAGGTGGTGGTGAACATCGGCCTTGGGGAGGTGAAGGACAACCCCAAGGTGCTGGAGGCGGCGGAGCGCGATCTTGTAGCGATCACGGGGCAGAAGCCGGTGACGACACGGGCCAAGAAGTCCATCGCTAATTTCAAGCTGCGCCAGGGGATGGCCATCGGCATGATGGTGACGTTGCGCGGCGCCCGCATGTATGAGTTCCTCGACCGGCTAGCCAGCATCGCCATGCCGCGCATCCGTGATTTCCGCGGCATTCCTATAAACGGCTTTGACGGCCGGGGCAACTACTCGCTTGGCTTGCGTGAGCAGGTGATGTTTCCTGAGGTGGACTTCAACCAAATTGATAAGATCCGCGGTTTGCAGATCACCGTGGTGACCACGGCGCGGAATGATGAACAGGCGAGAAGGCTGCTGACCCTGCTGGGGTTCGCCTTCGAAAAATCGCCCAATGCCCAGGCGGCGTAGCCGGTACGCCGCAGGAGGACCAGGGTGGCAAAGACAAGCAAAATAGAAAAGTGGAAGCGTACGCCCAAATTTGCGGTGCAGCAGCATAATCGCTGCCACCGGTGCGGACGGCCGCGGGCCTATATCCGGCAATTCGGCCTGTGCCGTATCTGCTTCCGCAACCTGGCGCTGCGGGGAGAAATCCCCGGCGTGCGCAAGGCGAGCTGGTAGCGCGCTCCATACGTGGAGGCCCGGGGAACGGGCGGTGAAAGTTGAGGGAAGGGTACGCAGTGAACGATCCTATAGCAGACATGCTGACTCGTATCAGGAATGCCTCCTTGGCGCGGCATTCCTCCGTGATGGTGCCGCATTCCAAGATAAAGGAATCTATAGTGGCGTTGTTGAAGGAGGAGGGTTTTGTGCGGGACTTCGGCGTGAGCAAGACGCCTACGCATAAGGCTATCAAGATCAATTTGATCTACGGTGAGAAGAGCAAGCCCGCGATCACGGGCATGCATCGCGTCTCCCGGCCGTCGCTGCGGACGTACACCAAGCACAATCAGACGCCGCGGGTCTACGGCGGCCTGGGGGTGGCGATCATGTCCACGTCCAAGGGCATCATGACCGGCCGCAAGGCGTGGTCGCAGAAGGTCGGCGGCGAAGTCGTTTGCATCGTGTGGTAAATCGAGCAGGCTGAGGCATCCATGTCACGAACAGGTAGAAAACCGGTAGTTATTCCCCAGGGAGTGCAGGCGGATATCGCCGGGGCCCAGGTGAAAATCAAGGGTCCCAAGGGCGAGCTTTCGCGCACCTTCGATCCGCTGGTGAAGGTGACGTCGCTGAACGGCGTGATCACGGTGGAGCGGGCGAATGATGAGAAGAAGACGAAGGCGCTGCACGGGCTGACTCGCGCGCTGATCAACAACATGGTTGTCGGCGTCACGGAGGGGTATTCCAAGACGCTGGACATTGTGGGCGTTGGGTACCGCGTGGCGGCGCTGGGCAAGGGCATCACGTTGCAGGTGGGCAAGAGCCACCCTGTTATCGTGGAGCCGCTGCCGGGGGTCACGTTTCAGGTGGAAGGTCAGAACCGCATCCATATTCGGGGGGCGAACAAAGAGCACGTGGGCCTGCAAGCGGCCAACATCCGGAAGGTGCGTCCGCCGGATCTATACAAAGGCAAAGGCATCCGCTATGCCGGTGAGGTCGTGCGCCTCAAGCCGGGTAAGGGCGGAAAGAAGGCATAGGGCAGGGTTCGATTATGGGAGCAGTAATAACCAAGACTCGAGAGCAACGGCTGGCGCGGCACCGCCGCGTGCGCAAGAAGGTGGCGGGCACGGCGGCGCGGCCGCGGCTGGCGGTTTTCCGCAGCTCGACGCATATCTATGCCCAGTTGATCAACGATGCGGAAGGCCGCACGATGGCAAGCGCCTCCTCCGTGGAGGGGGAAGTGCGGGGTCAGCGTACGGGCAAGAAGAAGAAGGAAGTGGCGGAGATCGTCGGCGGACTGCTGGCGGAGCGGGCCAAGGGCGCGGGCGTCTCCCAGGTAGTGTTCGATCGCGGCGGGTTCAAGTACCACGGACGCGTGCAGGCCCTTGCTGACGCGGCGCGTAAAGGAGGGTTGGTCTTTTGACAACCCGAGGCGAACGACGAGATAGAGGCGATCGGGGCGACCGCGGCGACGGCGGCTTTCAGGAGCGCGTTGTCAGCATTAAGCGCGTGGCGAAAGTAGTGAAGGGCGGACGCAACTTCAGCTTCAACGCCATGGTGGTGGTGGGCGATGGCTCCGGCCAGGTTGGCATGGGCTTGGGCAAGGCGGACGAAGTGCCTGAGGCGGTGCGCAAGGGCGGAACTATCGCCAAGCGCAATTTGATTACGGTGCGTATGAAGGGGAGTACGATTCCCCATGAGGTCACGGTGCGTTTCGGCACCTCGGTGGTTCTGCTCAAGCCGGCGGCGCCGGGCACGGGCGTGATCGCCGGGGCAAGCGTGCGCGCCGTGGTGGGGGCCGCAGGCATTCGCGATATCCTCACGAAGTCTCTGGGCAGCCCCAATCCCATCAATGTGGTGACGGCGACGTTCAAGGCGCTGGAGAGCCTGCGTTTCCCTGAGGAGACGGTGCGCCAGCGCAAGGAGCTGGCGGAGGCGCTGCGTGCGTCTCCCCCGCCGGAGCCACGGTCGCCGCGTCCGCCGCGACCTTCGCCTCCCCGCCCTCGCGTGGCGCCGCGCGAGGGCGATGGCGCTCGTGCGGCGGCTCCGGCCCCTGCTCCTGCGACGGCAGCTCCTGCGACGGCAACACCTGCGGTCGTGGCCCTTGCCACGCCGGCTCCGGCGACGGAATAACGGTCATGGCAACTACATTGCGCATCACGCTGGTGAAAAGCCCGATCGGGTACAAGGACGATCAGCGCAAGACGCTGGTGGCCCTGGGCTTGCGGCGCCTCCACGCCACGGTGGAGAAGGACGACAATCATTCCATCCGGGGCATGCTGCATAAGGTGCGGCACCTGGTGCAGGTGGAGCAGCAATGAGAGAGTTTCAAGTCACGCGGCCCAAGAGCTACGAACATAAGGGGAAGCGGGTAGGCCGCGGTCCGGGCAGCGGCCGGGGCACTACGTCAGGCAAGGGGCAAAAGGGCCAGAAGTCGCGCCGCGGCGTGACGATCCGGCCTGGATTCGAAGGGGGCCAGTTGCCCCTGATCAAGCGCCTGCCGCACCAGCGGGGGTTCACTAATCCATTCCGCGTGGAGTACCAGGTGGTGAACCTGACCGCTCTCGATCAGTTCGAGAGCGGGGCTATAGTGACGCCCGTGGAGTTGCACAAGGCGGGCCTGATCCGCAGCGCCAAGAAGCCGGTGAAGATTCTGGGCACGGGCAAGATCGAGAAGGCGCTCATGGTGCAGGCCACCAAGTTCTCGGCAACGGCCAGGAAGGCGATTGAAGCCCGGAAGGGCACGGCCGAGGAGATTGATGCAGCAGCAACCGTCTAGCGTCCGCCTGCTGACCGCCCTGGGCGAGGCGATGCGCCAGCCGGATTTGCGCGCAAAGCTGCTGTTCACCGCGGGCGTGCTGATCGTCTTCCGGTTCATGGCGAACATCCCCGTTCCTGGGGCGGACATCGACCGGCTGAACGAGATTTTCCAGGACGATCAACTCCTGGGCTTTCTCAATGTGTTTAGCGGCGGCGCGCTGCGCAACTTGTCTATCGTGGCGATGGGCGTGTACCCTTATATCACGGCGTCCATTATCATGCAGCTGCTGGTGCCGGTTATCCCCAGGCTGCAAGCGGTGGCGAAGGAAGGCGAGTATGGGCGCCAGAAGATCAACCAGTACACGCATTGGCTGACCATTCCGCTGGCGCTGGCGCAGGGCTACGGCCAGTTGCGGCTGCTGCAAAGCCAGGGCGCGATTGAGAATATCGGCTTCTCCGGCGGCAACATGCTGGCCACGCTGGCGATTCTTCTCACGTTCACCGCGGGCACGATGTTCCTGGTGTGGTTGGGCGAACTCATCACGGAACGCGGCATCGGCAACGGCATTTCCGTGATTATCTTCGGCGGCATCGTCGCCTCGCTCCCTTCGATGATCCAGAATTTGTTCAGCCAGGAGGGCATCACCTCCAGCATGATCCTCCTGGTGGTGATTACGGTGGTGGTGGTGTACCTGATCGTGGTGGTCACGGAAGGCCATCGCCGGGTCCCGGTGCAGTACGGGCGCAGTCTGTTCCGAGGCGGCAGGATGTACCGTCAGGCGGGGTCGTCGTATATCCCTTTGCGTGTGAACGCGGCGGGCATGATCCCGTTGATTTTTGCGTTTTCTCTGATGATTTTCCCGCCCACTATTGCCAGCTATTTCACCAGTTCCGATACGGCATGGCTTGCCAGCTTCGCCCGCAGCGTGCGTAATCTTTTCAGCACTACGGGCAACCTCTACTGGATTCTCACCTTCCTCCTGGTGGTGCTGTTCACCTTCTTCTACACCTTTGTGACGTTCCAGCAGCAGCAGCTTGCGGAGAACTTGCAGAAAAACGGCGGGTTCATCCCCGGCATCCGTCCGGGCAAGCCTACGGACGAGTTTTTGACCAGGGTGGTGTTGCGGCTCACGGTTGTCGGCGCTCTCTTTTTGGGCGGCGTGGCCGTGCTCCCGTACTTTGCGCAGCTGGTCACGGACGTGCAAGGGATCACCTTGAGCGCGGCATCGCTCCTTATTGTGGTGGGCGTGGCGCTGGATACGATGCGGCAGCTGGAGAGCCAGCTGCTGATGCGGCGCTACGAAGGGTTCATCAGTTAGTGGCGGAGTCGCCGCGCGGGCACGAAAGACGATGCACGTTATTCTCTTGGGCGCTCCAGGTTCGGGCAAGGGCACGCAGGCGGTGACACTGTCGAAAAGGCTGGCAATCGCACACATTGCGTCAGGCGACCTGTTCCGAGAGGAGCAGGCGAAGGGTACGGAGCTGGGACGGCTGGCGAAGCAGTATATGGAGCGGGGCGAGCTGGTGCCTAACGAGGTCACGATCAAGATGATTCTGGGGCGGATCGGCAGGGCGGACTGCGCGAAGGGCTACATCCTTGACGGCTTTCCCCGGACGATGGAGCAGGGGATGGCCCTGGATGCGGCGCTGGCGAAAGAGGGCAAGGGGGGGATAGACCGAGTGGTGTACATAAAGGTTTCCGACGGGGAGCTTCTGACGCGCTTGGGCGGCCGTTGGATCTGCCGCGCGGCACAGCACCCTTATCATGTTGTGAACAACCCGCCAAAGACGGCGGGGAAGTGCGATATTGACGGTTCTGCACTGTATCAGCGGGCGGACGACTCTGAAGAGACGGCTCGGAAGCGTCTGGAAGTGTATCACCAGCAGACGGCGCCGCTGGTGCAACACTACAAGGAGCAGGGCGTGTTGACAGAAGTGGACGGCCAGCAGTCCATTGAAAAGGTAGCGCTGCGGCTGGCATCTGCTCTACAATAGAGGTTGTCTGTCAAAACCATGAGAGTCATACAGCCAAGGATTCAGAGCACCGGCGTCATCGTCAAGTCTCCCGGGGAGATTGAGGTGATGCGCCAGGCGGGCAAGGTCGTCGCGCAGACGGTTCGTGCCTTGCTTGCTGCGGTGCGCTCTGGGATGACGACGGCTGAGCTTGATGCCATCGCGGAAGCGACGATTCGCGGCGCGGGAGCCACGCCGTCGTTCAAGGGCTATCGCGGCTTTCCGGCGAGCATCTGCACCTCGCTCAACGAGCAGGTGGTGCACGGCATTCCGGGGAGGCGGGTTATCAAGGATGGCGATATCGTCAGTCTGGATGTCGGCGCTATCGTGGATGGGTTCCACGGCGATTCAGCAGTGACTGTCTGCATTGGGCATGTGACTCCCCAAGCGAAGGCGCTGGTTGACGCTGGGGAGGCTTCGCTGAATGCGGGGATTCGCATGATGCGCGCGGGGAATCGCATGGGCGACGTCTCGTGGGCGGCGCAGCAGGCTGCGGAGAGCCAGGGGTTTTCCGTGGTGCGGGAATATGTTGGACACGGCATCGGGCGGCAGCTGCACGAGGAGCCCGCGGTGCCGAATTTTGGCGCGCCGGGGAGGGGGCTGCTGTTGCAGCCGGGCATGGTGCTGGCGATTGAGCCGATGGTCAACGCCGGGACGTGGGCAACCAAGGTGCTGGATGACGGGTGGACGGTAGTGACACAAGATGGGAGTTGGTCATCGCATTGGGAGCACACGGTGGCGATTTTGGAGAGCGGGCCGGAGATTCTGACAGCGCGGTAGCAAGGTCTGTTGGCCAAGGGCGGATGGGGATTGGTGAAAGCTATATGGCGAGGAAGCAAGCGATAGAAGTAGAGGGGACGGTGGCGGAGACGCTGCCGAACGCGATGTTTCGCGTGACGCTGCCCAACGAGCATCTGGTGCTGGCGCATGTTTCAGGAAAGATACGGATGCATTTTATCAAGATTCTTCCGGGAGACAGGGTGCTGGTGGAGCTGTCTCCGTACGATTTGACGCGCGGGCGAATTACATACAGATTCAAGTAACGGGGCGGCTCAAGGAACGAGTGTCCGCGGCGGCAGCCCCGCTGCGAGGTGAAGCAATGCGAGTACGAGCGTCAGTGAGAGTGCGGTGCAATAAGTGCAAGGTGATCCGCCGTAAAGGCGCGGTGCGGATCATTTGCGAGAATCCGAAGCATAAGCAGCGACAGGGCTAACCGGGGAGGAAACAGCTATGGCCCGCGTAGCCGGTGCAGACATTCCGAATCATAAGCGTATTGAGGTAGCCCTGCGCTACGTCAATGGGATAGGTCCCACCCGCGCGAAGCGTATCGTGGAGCAGGTGGGGCTGGAAGGCAACCCGCGCGTCAAGGATCTCACGGAGGACGAGCTGAACCGCATCCGTGAAGCGGTGGACAAGGCCGATTACCTGGTGGAGGGAGACCTTCGCCGGGAGATTAGCCAGAACATCCGCCGCCTGATCGAGATCGGGTCGTATCGCGGCTCGCGGCATCGTCGCGGGCTGCCGTCGCGCGGACAGCGGACGCGGACGAACGCCCGCAGCAGGCGTGGGGTGAAGAAGACGGTGGCGGGACGGAAGAAGGTCGCGGCGAAGAAGTAATGGGGTAGAGTAAGGAAACACTTATGGCAAAGGCGAAACCGAAGGGCCGGCGGAAAGAAAAGAAGCAGATACCCCGTGGGCGTGCGTTCATTCAGTCCACGTTCAACAACACGCGGGTGACGCTGACGGACACCAACGGCAATGTGATCGCGTGGTGCAGCGCGGGCACGGTGGGGTTCAAAGGCTCGCGGAAGGGTACGGCATTCGCCGCGCAGCGCGCCGCGGAAGAGGTGGCGAAGCGCGGCACGGAGAACGGCATGCGAGAGGTGGAGGTGCTGATTCAGGGTCCGGGCGCCGGTCGCGAGGCGGCGATCCGCTCGTTGCAAGCTTCTGGCATTCTGGTGACGAGCATCCGGGACGTGACGCCCATTCCGCACAATGGGTGCCGTCCGCCCAAGAAGCGCCGGGTTTAGGGCGCTGTTTGTAGCGGGCGGAGCGCTCGCTTAGGAGGTAAGGTGGCAAGATACACAGGACCAAAGTGCCGGTTGTGCCGGCGTGCCGGTGAGAAGCTGTTCCTCAAAGGGGAACGCTGCCTCACGCCGAAGTGCGCGGTGGAGAAGCGCACGGGGCCGCCAGGCGACCATGGCATGGCGCGACGGCGGCGGGTGTCGGAGCATGGGCTGCGCATGCGTGAAAAGAACCGCGCCAAGGCGATCTACGGGGTGCTGGAGCGTCAGTTCCGGAAGTACTTCGAAGTCGCCAGCCGCAAGCCGGGCCAGACGGGCCAGTACTTGTTGCAGATACTGGAGCGCCGGCTGGACAGCACGCTGTTTCGCCTGGGATTCGCTGAATCGCGGGCCCAGGCGCGCCAAGTTGTGCGTCACGGCCAGATCACGGTGAACGGGAAGAAGCTGAATATCCCGTCCTACCAGGTGGAAGTGGGCGATGTGATCGGCTGGACGGATCACGCCAAGAAGAGCAAGTATTACAAGGCGCTGACGGAAGATATTCATCGGAAGCCGATGCCGAAGTGGCTGACCATGGACGCGCAAGCGGTAACGGGTAAGGTCGAATCGCTGCCGCAGCCGTCCGATATGGACTTGAAGATTGAAGACCGCATGATCGTCGAGTACTACGCTCGATAGGGAGATGGGGTTGTGACAACAGGTATAGGGATGGAGACGGAGACGGAATCGCCTTTCATTGAGCAGCTGTCGAAGCCCGAGATTGAGGTGGTGGAGACAACTGACAATTACGGCAAGTTCGCCATAGAGCCGCTGGAGCGGGGGTTCGGGGTTACCCTGGGCAACTCGCTGCGGCGGGTGCTGCTGGGATCGCTGCCTGGGGCGGCGGTGACGGCAGTGCAGATTGAGGGTGTGCAGCACGAGTATTCTACTTTGCCGGATGTGCGGGAGGATGTAGCGGAGATCCTGCTGAACATCAAGGGGATTCGGCTGCGCGCGCACAGCAGTCGCGCGGGCACGATGCGCCTGCAGGTGCAGGGGCCGGGAGTGGTCACGGCGGGCGATATTCAGCCGACCGCGGACTATGACGTGGTGAACCCGGAGTTGCACCTGGCCACGCTGGATTCGCCGAAGGCAAAGATCGTGGTGGAGTTCTTCTGCAACGTGGGGAAGGGTTTTGTCCCCGCGGCGCCAATGGACGGCATGCCGATTGGCGTGCTGCCGGTGGACGCGATCTACGTACCGATCCGCAAGGTAAGCTACGTTGTGGAGAAGACGCGCGTGGGGCAGGTGACGGACTACGAGCGGCTGGTGCTGGAAGTGACGACCGACGGCTCGAAGACGCCGAAGGAGGTGGTGCGGGAGGCGGGGCAGATTCTGGTGGACTCGTTCCATCAATTCGCCTCGCTGGGATCGCCGATTGCGGCGCCGCTGGGCGAGTCGTCGCTGGCGCACGCGATGCCGTCGGAAGTGTACAACATGCCCATCGAGCGGCTGGAGTTGTCGGCGCGTACGCTGAACTGCCTCAAGCGGAGTAAGATCAATAAGGTGGGCGAGGTGCTGGAGAAGAGCCGCGACGAGCTGCTGAAGATCAAGAACTTCGGCCAGAAGTCGTTGGTGGAGCTTTATGAACGCTTGGAGGCGATGGGCCTGAAGCAGCCGGAGCCGGTGACGGAAGCGACGGCCGCCGGTGCTACGGCGCCTGAAGCCGCCGCGCCGCAGCCGATGAAGCCGGCGGCGGAGAAGCCGCGGCGAGGCGGTGAGGAGAAGGAAGGCAAGGAGCTTGGCGGTCGCGGTGAGCGATTGCATGATCTGGCGGCGCTGCGTGCGCTGCTGGTGGAGAAGCCGGAAGGTTTTGGCGAGTCGGAGAAGAAAAGGTAGCGCCCCTGGCGCATACGGTTCGGAAGGCAACTTATGCAGCATATGAAGTCTGGCCGGCATCTCAGTCGGGACTCCGCGGCGCGGAGGGCGCTCTATCGCAGTCAGGTTACGGACCTGCTGCGGCATGAGCACATTGTGACGACGGAGGCGAAAGCGAAGGAAGTGCGCGGGCTGGCGGAGAAGATGATTACCCTGGGCAAAGGGAAGACGCTGCATCATCGCCGCCAGGCGCTGGAGTTTGTGTACGACGATACAGTGGTGAAGAAGCTGTTCGGCGAGCTTGCGCCACGCTACGAAGCGCGCGTGGGCGGCTACACGCGCCTTATCCGGCTTGGCCCGCGGAAGGGCGATAACGCTCCGATGGTCAAGTTGGAGCTGGTGTAACCGTCGGAGACCGGACCCAGCAATGCACCTTACCAAAATAGCCCTCGTTTTAGAGTATGACGGCACCCGCTTCCACGGGTTCCAGCTACAGCCCAACGGCCCAACCGTGCAGGGTGAGCTGGAACAGGCCGTGGCGCGGTTCACCGGGGAGCGCGTCCGCGTGATGTGCGCCAGCCGCACCGATGCGGGCGTGCACGCCGCGGGCCAGGTGGCGAGCTTTCGCGCGGCAGCGGCGTACCCGGCGGCAACGTATGTGGGTGCGCTGAACCACTTTCTGCCGGAGGACGTGAGCGTGCTGGGCGCGTATGAGGTGGCGGCAGGCTTCAGCGTGCAGACGGCGGCGCGACAGCGGGAGTATGAGTACCTGGTGCTCAACCGGACGACGTCCTCTCCTCTGCTGAGGTATCGCGCGCACGTTGTCCCGCAGTCGCTGGATATGGCGGCGATGGCGGCAGCGGCAGCGGCGCTTGTGGGGGAGCATGACTTCGCCAGCTTCGCGGGGCCGCTGGCCCCGAAGGGGGCGGACACTCGCAAGCGGATCGATGCGTTCACGGTGGTGCGCTCCGGCGATGTGGTGGTGCTGCGGGTTTGGGGAAACGCTTTCCTGCACCAGCAGGTGCGGCGCATGGCGGGATGCCTGGTGCAGGTGGGGCTGGGGAAGATGACGGCGAAAGATGTGGAAGGGTTGCTGGAGCGGCCACGGCGCGGGACGGCGCAGC
Source organism: Dehalococcoidia bacterium (assembly GCA_009693015.1). GTDB lineage: Bacteria > Chloroflexota > Dehalococcoidia > SHYB01 > SHYB01 > SHYB01. The sequence goes on along the minus strand of SHYB01000002.1, from coordinate 48,840 downwards.
CGACGCTTCCGGCGCGAGGGCTGTGTTTGCAAGCGATTCGGTACGAGGGCTTTCCGCCGGCGAAGGCGCAGGCGGCGGCATGAGAGATTGGCAGGGGAGATAGCTATGGCGACGATGATGAAGACCTATGTGCCCAAGGCTGGGGATATCCAGCACAACTGGCGTGTCATTGATGCGGCGGACCGGCCGGTGGGCCGTGTCGCGTCCGAGGTGGCGCAGATACTGAAGGGGAAGGATAAGCCGTCCTATACGCCTAACCTGGATACCGGCGACTTTGTGGTGGTGATCAACGCGTCCAAGGTGCGGACCACGGCGAAGAAGCTGCGGGATAAGACGTACTTCACCCACAGCGGCTATCCCGGTGGGTTGAAGGCGGAGTCGTTCGATTCGCTGTTGCAGCGGCACCCGCGCCGTGTGATCGAGAACGCGGTGTGGGGGATGCTGCCGAAGGGATCGCTGGGACGGACGCTGATGACCAAGCTGAAGGTGTATGGGGAGGCGACGCATCCTCACGGGGCGCAGGTGAAAGAGGCGGCGGCGCCGATGAGGCCGGGCCGCGTGCGGGATAATAAGAAGGCAACTGTGCGAGCGGCGGCGGCAGCGCCGTCAGCGGCGGCAGAGTCGAAGCCGGCAGAGAAGGGCCAGAGCGCCTAAGGGCGACGGCAGCGGAGGCAGGATGTGACGACAGGTACGCAGACGAATCAGTATTATCAAGGGACGGGTCGCAGGAAGAGGTCGGTGGCGCAGGTGCGCATCGTCTCTGGAAGCGGCACGGTGGTGGTGAACGGGAAGCCGTTGGAAGAGGCGATTCCCATGGAGGCGTTGCAGTTTGAAGTGCTGGAGCCTCTGCGGGTGACGGCCACGGCGAACCGCTTCAACGCGATGGTGAAGGTGAACGGCGGCGGGGTGCATTCGCAGGCGGGTGCGGTGCGTCACGGGTTGGCGCGGGCGCTGGTGGCGTTTGATGAGAACCTGCGGCCAGTGTTGCGGAAGAACGGGATGATGACGCGGGATCCACGGGAGAAGGAGCGCAAGAAGTACGGGCTGAAGCGCGCACGGAAGGCGCCTCAGTACACGAAGCGCTAGCTCTCAGGGTTTATACGCCGGCAGACAAAAGGCCCCGCGAAAGCGGGGCCTTTTGTTGTGGCAGGTGTTGGCGTGGTGCCGAGGCACTGGAAACATACGTTCTCAATGTAAGAATAAACCCCCTTGACATGGGCTGTCAAGTATCATTCGCGGGGAAGAGATGTGGGCGGTGGGGAGCGCGGATACCTTCTCTCCAACTCTCCCCCGAGCAGAGGGTTCCTATCCAATATTCCAGCAAATTTGTTACGCCTCCCCAATCGTTCTTGGAGCTATACCAACGAGCCATCCCCCTCTTCACCCCCTTCCTTTCCTGGAAGGGGGTGAAGAGGGGGTTACAGGGGGTGTCCCCCTGTAACCCCCGTGCAAAGGGGCTGCGCCCCCCTGCACTCCTTGCGGAGAGCCTCACCTTTCCCCATGAGCGGTTTTGGAGCAAAGCCCCATCGAGGGGGAGAGGGTTAGGAGGAGGACTATGCTGTGGATGCTTGATTCCTGGCAGCGGGGCTAGGATAATCTCGGCAGCACGGTCAGGGAGCGGCACGAGGCATGGACTTTCGCTTTCGTCCCGAGGATGAGGCATTCCGCGAGGAGGTGCGCGCCTTTTTGAAGCGGGATCTGCCCGCCGATTGGAAGTCGCGGTGGATCGGGGTGATGGGGCATATCGAGGAGGGGTACTACCCGTTTGAGCGGGAGATGCGCGGCAAGTTGAAGGAGCGAGGCTGGCTGGCGATGTCCTGGCCTAAGGAGTTCGGGGGCGGGGGGGCGGACATTCTGCGGCAGACGGTTTTCAGCGAGGAGATGGAGTACCACCGGGCGCCGGGGCGGGACATGGGCGGGGTAGGGATGGTGGGGCCGCTCTTGATCGCGCACGGGACGGAGGAGCAGAAGCGGGAGCATCTGCCGCCGATGGCGCGGGGTGAGGTGATCTGGGCGCAGGGCTTCAGCGAGCCGGAGGCGGGTTCCGACCTAGCGAGTCTGCGGACGCGGGCGGTGCGTGACGGCGACGACTATGTGATCAACGGGCAGAAGGTGTGGACCTCCCGTGGGCACCGGGCGCAGTGGATGCACCTGCTGGCGCGCACCGATCCCAACGCGCCGAAGCACAAGGGGATATCGTACTTCCTGGTAGATATGAAGACGCCGGGGATTGAGGTGCGGCCGCTGGTGAACATTGCCAATCAGCATGACTTCAACGAGGTGTTCTTGAAGGATGTGCGGGTGCCGGCGCGCAATATCGTGGGGGAGGAGAATACCGGCTGGTATGTGGCGACGACGACGCTGAACCTGGAGCGCAGCAATGTGGGGTTTTCCGCGGTGATGCGCAGCATGCTGGAGGATACGATTGCATATTTGCAGACGCAAAAAGGCACGCGCTTCTCTCCGCTGGACGGGGCGCTGACGCGGCACAAGCTGGCGGACCTGGCGGTGGCGATCCAGGTGTGCCGGGTGCAATCCTACCGCGTGGCGTGGATGCAGCACCACGGGGTGCCGTATGCTAAGGAGGCGGCCATGGTGAAGGTGTTCGCCACGGAGCTGTGGCAGCGGGCGATGCGGGGGCTGATGGAGATCGTGGGGCTGTACGGGCAACTGGAGCCGCATCAGCGCGGCGCGCCGCTGGACGGCGGGCTGGAGCACCAGTACCTGTATACGATTGCGGCGACCATTGGGGCGGGCACGTCGGAAATCCAGCGCAACTTGATAGCGGGCCGTGGCCTGGGGCTGCCGCGTTAGGCGGCGGGCGACGCGGCATGATGGGTGCGATTAGGAATTTGTTCGGGGCACCGCTGCGCGGGTGCGGCGACCATTGGGGCGGGCACGTCGGAAAGCCAGCGCAACTTGATCGAGGGCCGGGGCCTGGGGCTGCCGCGCCAGGCGGCGGGCGACGCGGATGATTCCGGCTAGGGTGGCGAAGGCTACGGCGAAGGGGACGGCGCCGCTGCATGGGGTGCGTGTGGTGGACCTGAGCACGGGGATCGCCGGCCCGTTTTGCGCCAAGCTGCTGGCGACGTTGGGGGCGTCCGTGCTAAAGGTGGAGCCGCCGCGCGATGGCGACCCATCGCGCCAGGTAGGGCCGTTTCCCGGCGACGTGCCGCACCCGGAGAAGAGCGGCTTGTTTCTCCATCTCAATACTTCCAAGCGGGGCGTGACGCTGGACGTGGGATCGGCGATGGGGCGGAGGCTGTTGCCGGCGCTGCTGGAGGGTTGCGACATTCTGGTGGAAAGTTTTCCCCCGGGAGCGATGGCGGGCTGGGGGCTGGGCGCGGCAGACTTTCAGGCGAGGTTTCCCCGGCTGGTGACGGTGTCTGTCAGTGGGTTCGGGCAGGATGGGCCGTACCGCGATTGGAAGACGAGCGAGATCATCACCTACGCCATGGGCGGGGCGATGTTCTCCACGGGGCTGCCGGAGCGGGAGCCGCATAAGCTGGCGGGGAGCGTGGCGATGCATCAGGCAGGATACCTGGCGGCGCTGGCGGCGGTGACGTCGTACTATGGTTATGGCTCGCGGGGGGGCTATGGCGCGCGCGGGGGGGGCGTGGGCGCGAGGGTGGAGGGGGATCATGTGGACGTATCGCTGTTTGAGGCGCTGGCGTCAAGCCAGGACCGGCGGACGACGCAGCTGATCGCGCATCAGTACACGGGGATTATCAATGGACGGCGGCCTGCGGGGACGCTGCTGGGAGCGGGCGTGCGCCCGTGCAAAGACGGGTTCGTGAATATCTCGGTGACGGACCAGGCGTTCGAGCGGTTTGTGCGGATGATGGGGTGGGAGCGGGCGCTGGAAGACCCGCGGTACGCCACGGTGGAGTCGCGGGCGGTGCCAGGGCGATCCGATGAGTTCGACATCGAGTACTTGCTGCCGTGGCTGCTGGAGCGGACGATGGAGGAGATCTGCACGTTTGCGCAGGAGCGGCGGTTCCCGTTCACGCCGGTGTACAACCCGGAGAGCCTGCTGGAGGAGGCGTTTTTCCAGGAGCGGGGGCTGTGGCAGGGGGTGGGGCATCCAGTGGCGGGGCGGTTGGAGCATGCCGGGGGGAACATGCGCTTCGGAGAGGCGCGGCTGCCGCAGCTGGGCGCGGCGCCGATGCTTGGGGAGCACAACGCGCCGGTGTACTGCGGGGAGTTGGGGCTTTCGCCGCTTGAGGTGGCGATGTTGAGGCAGCGCGATGTCATTTGAGGCGCGGACGGGTTTGCCGCTGGAGGGCATTCGCGTGCTGGACATCACGCAGTCGTGGGCGGGGCCTGGGGCGTCCATGCTGCTGGCGGACTGGGGCGCGGAGGTCATTCGCCTGGAGTCGCTCAATTTCTTTCCGATGGCGACGCGGGGGTGGATGGCGCGGCCATCGAAAGAGTACATCCGCACAAATGATTCGTGGCGGATGGCGTACTGGAACTGGGAGCCGGGGCCGCGGCCGTGGAACCGCTGGCCGATGTTTCAGAGCACGTCACGCAACAAGCTGTCTATGACGGTGGATACGCAGGGGCCTGAAGGCGCGGCGGTGTTTGACGAGATGATGCGGGTGTCCGATGTGCTGGTGGAGAATAACGGGCCGGGGGTGCTGGAGAAGATGGGGATTACGTACGAGCGGATGCGGCGGCTGCGGCCGGATGCGCTGCTGGTGCGGATGCCGGCGTTTGGGCTTTCGGGGAGGTACGCGGGCTTTCGGGCGTATGGGTTTCAGATGGAAGGTGTGGCAGGGCATACCTGGCTGCAGGGGTATCCGGACATGGACCTTTCGAGCCGGGGGCTGACGTATATCGCCGATGCGGTGGCGGGGCTGTCGGCGGCGCTGGCGACGGTGGCGGCGCTGGCGCAGCGGCGGGAGACGGGGAAGGGGCAGGTGGTGGAGGTGTCACAGACGGAAGGGCTGGTGCCGATGATCGAGGAGGCGGTGCTGGATTTCCAGATGAACGGCCGGGTGCAGACGGCACTGCGGAATCGCGACGGCCGGCATGCGCCGCAGGGTTGCTATCCATGCGCGGGCGTGGATCATTGGATCGCGATTGCGGTGGGATCGGACGAGGAGTGGCGCGGGCTGTGCCGGACGATGGAACGCCCGGAGCTGGCAGGGGACGCGCGGTTCCGGCATACGCTGGCGCGGTGGAAACATCAGGACGAGCTGGATGCGATTATCAGCGAATGGACGCGGCAGCATGAGCATGTGGCGCTGATGGAGCGGTTGCAGGCGGGGGGCGTGCCTGCGGGCGTGGTGATGGACGATCGGGATCTGTTCGCCGACCGGCAGCTGGCGGCGCGGGAGTTTTTCAACGTGCTGTCGAACAGCGATTCGGGGTCGCACCCGTACCCTGGGCTGATGTGGAAGTCGTCGGGCACGGGGAACCGGCTGCGGCTGGCGCCGTGTATGCTGGGCGAGCACAATGGCTATGCCTACCGCGAGTTGTTGGGCAAGAGCGATGGGGAGTATGCGGCGCTGGAGAAACAGGGTCAGATCGGCATGGACTTCGCCCCGCATATTCGGTAAGGCTGGGCAAGGGAGCGAAAGGAGCGGGAGCTATGTCGCGACGGTACAAGCTGATATCCGGCGATTCGCATGTGAATGAGCCGCCGGCGCTGTGGCAGGAGCGGGTAGCGGAGAAGTTTAGGGCTCGCGCGCCGCGGATGGAGCGCTTGGAGATGGGGGATGCGTGGATGCTGGAGGGGGCGCAAGACCCGATTAATTTCGGGCACAACCAGATCGCGAGCGACCCGTGCACGAAGACGTCGCGGTGGGTGCGGTGGGAGAACACGCGGCGCGGCGGGTACGATGCGGCGGCGCGGGTGAAGGAGCAGGATGAGGACGGCGTGGATGCGGAGTTGCTGTTCCCCACGCCGCGTGTGGGGAATACGCTGTTTTGGAATAACAAGGACCGTGAGTTTCATCTGGCGTGCATCCGGGCGTACAACGATTGGCTGTCAGACTATGCGCGGCAGGCGCCGGAGCGGCTGATGGGGCTGGCGATGCTGCCGACGACTGGAGCGAAGGACGCAATAGATGAGATGCACCGGGCGCTGAAGCTGCCGGGGATGAAGGGGATCAACCTGGGGATGTACCCCAGCGGAGGGAACGATCCGGCGCCGGAGGATGATGGGCTGTGGGCAGCGTGCGAGGGGGCAGGCGTGCCGGTGAATATTCACGTTTCGCTGGTGACGGAAGCGCCGGCGGACCACAAGCGGATGAGGGTGTCGGCGGACTTTCGGTTCATGGACGCGCCGTATCGGGTGAACCAGTTCATCTATAGTGGGGTGTGGGATCGGTTTCCCAAGCTGCAGGTGGTGTTCTCCGAGGTGGACTGCGCATGGGTACCGTATGTGCGGGAGCAACTGGATAACAATCACAAGCGGGGGCATAAGCTGGCAGGGTATCAGCCGAAGATGCTGCCGAGCGGGTACTTTGAGAGGAATTGCTCGTGGGTGTTTATCAAGGACAGCGCGGGGATACGCATCCGGCATGAGATCGGCGTGGACAACATGATGTGGTCGAGCGATCACCCGCATTCGTTTTCGCACTACCCGCATACGCAGGAGTTCCTGGCGCAGGAGATGAGGGGTGTGCCTGCGGAGGAGCGGCAGAAGCTGCTGGCGGGGAACGCGATGCGGGTGTACGGCATCGGCGAGGGTGCGCCGGCGAAGGCGCGGTAGCGAGGGCGCAAGGAGCAGACAAAAAAAGAGGGAGGGGGCATGCCCCCTCCCTCTTTTTTGCGTAGCGCAGGGTGGGCTAGTTGATGCCGAGGGCGGTGGCGGCGTTGCTCCAGAGCATCTTCTCCTGGTCCTCCGCAGGGACGTCGCGGAAAAGCAATTCCAGGTAGAAGCGGGTGTGGGGGTAGAAGCTGCCGATGTGGGGGAAGTCTGTGCCGAAGGTGATCTTGTCTACGCCGATGGCGTTGCGGTAGTCCACGCCAAGCCATTCGCGGTCCCAGCTGGTCCAGAACATCTTGAGGTAGTCGCTGGGGAGGTTTTTGAGCTTGGTTTCGTTGCGCGTCCAGCGGTGCTGGAGCCAGAGGGCATCCATGCGCTCGGCGATGTAGGGGAGCCAGCCGATGCTGGTCTCGACGAGCATGAGGCGGAGGTCAGGGAAGCGGTCGAGGACGCCGGAGAAGACGAAGTTGGCGAGTGGGCCGGAGGAGGAGAGGCCCGCGGCGCGTCCGGCGGCGACCATTTCCTGGCGGGTGCCGAGCTGGGCCATGCCCTTGAGGACTTGTCCGCCCGCCATGACCTGCGGGGCTATGGGCGCGACTCTGGGGCGTCCGCCGCCGAAGCCGTGGACGCTGCCCATGAGGCCGCTGTCTACGATGGCGGCCCAATAGCGGTCGTCTTCTTTGGTAGGCATGGGTTCATTGCTGGGCCACTGGTTGAACATGTAGGTCTTGAAACCTTTTTTGGCGCAGCGCTGGATTTCGGCGATGGCGATGTCGTTGCTGACCATGGGGATGACGGCGGCAGGGAAGGCGCGCTTGGCATCGGCAGCGGCGGCCCAATCGAGCGCGGCGTCGTTGTACACCGAGGCGCATTCGCGATAGAAGTCAGGATCGGGGAAGCCGTGGAAGAAGTTGACGCCGCTGGGGAAGAGGATGCAGGCCTGGACGCCGTCTACGTCCATGACCTCGATGCGTTTCTTGGGGTCATAGCAGCCGGGGTCGAGCTCTTCAAAGCTCTTGAAGTTGCCGATTTTGCGTGGGTCTTCCGCGGCGACGGACTGCACTCCCATGGGGCGGACGCTCTTGCCGCTGTCCCAGGACCAGCCGGGGCCGAGCTCAGGATGGTGCATGAAGGTGGGAGACTTATCGGCGTGCTTCTTGGAGAAGCGTCCCGTCCAGAAATCGGGCGGCTCAGTCAGGTGGTGGTCTGTGTCCAGCATCAACGGAAGCATGGGTGGCCCTCCTGGTCTAGACGACGCGCGTGCCGCTGTGAACGCAAGGCTTTGCCTGCGCACATTGTATCAGCGAAGGCAAGCGCGGCTGGGGCTAGGGGCGCGCGACGACCGTGGGGAGGCTAGTTGATGCCGTAGATGCGCGCGGCGTTGCTCCAGAGCAGTTTTTCTTGTTCTTCCAGAGGGATGTTGCGGAGGAGGAGGTCGAGGTAGAAGCGGGTGTGGGGGTAGAAGCTGCCGATGTGAGGAAAGTCGGAGCCGAACATGATGGTGTCCGCGCCGATGAAGCTGCGGTAGTCTACGCCGAGCCATTCGCGGTCCCAGTTGGCGTAGATCATGTGGAGGTAGTCGCTAGGAAGGCGCTTGAGCTTGAGGTCGTCGCGGGTCCAGCGGTGCTGGAGGTAGAGGGCGTCCATGCGCTCGGCGAGGTAGGGGAGCCAGCCGATGGAGGTTTCGATCATGGCGAGCTTGAGTTTGGGGAAGCGCTCGAGGACGCCGCTGAAGATGAAGCCGGCAAGCTGGGGGGTGATGCCCAGGCCTGCGCCACGGCTGGCGGCGACGAGTTCCTGGGAGAAGCCGAGCTGTCCCATGCCTTTGACGGCCTTGACGCCGATGCGGACGACTGGAGGAGGCGGCGGGGTGGTGGGCCTGCCTCCGCCGAAGCCGTGGACGCTGCCGGTGAGCCCGATTTCCTGGGCTGCGGCGAAGTAGCGGTCGTCGTCGGCAGTGGGAACGGGCTGGTTGCTGGGCCAGAGGTTGAACATGTAGGTCTTGAAGCCTTTGGCGGCGCAGCGCTGCATCTCGGAGACGGCGGAGTCGTGGCTGAGCATGGGCATGACGGCGGCGGGGAAGATGCGCTGGGCATCGCCGGCGGCGGCCCAGTCGAGGGCAGCGTCGTTGAACACCTGGGTGCATTCGATGTAGAAGTCAGGATCGGGGAAGCCGTGGAAGTGGGCGACGGCGCTGGGGAAGAGGATGCAGGCGCGGGCGCCGTCCACGTCCATGACCTCGATGCGTTTCTTGGGGTCGTAGCAGCCTGGGTCGAGCTCTTCAAAGCTCTTGAAGTTGCCGATCTTGCGGGGGTCTTCCGCGGCGACGGATTGGACGCCCATGGGGCGGACGGTCTTGCCGCCGTCCCAGGACCAGCCGGGGCCGAGCTCCGGGTGGTGCATGAAGAAGGGGGATTTGTCGGCGTGCTTCTTGGAGAAGCGGCCCGTCCAGAAATCGGGCGGCTCGGTGAGGTGATGGTCGGTATCGAAGTACATGGGGAGCATGGGCGTCCTCCTGGCGGCGACGGAACGTAGGTTCTGCGTGACGGAGTATTGTACGCAATCGGCGGGAAGGAGTACAGCGAGGGTCGGCAACAGGCTGGTTCTGTCCTGCGTCAGGCTCAGAATGAGCGGAATTGACCCATCAGCGGCCGACTAATCCCTGGGGAGGCCGAGGCCGCGGGTGGCGATGATATTGCGCTGGATCTCCGAGGTGCCTGCGGCGATGGTGTTGGAGAGGCTGCTGAGGTATTGGGCGAGGATGCGGCCTTTGAGCGGCGCCAGGTGAGTCTCGCCTTCGACTTGGCTGTAGAGGCCGAGGACGCGCATGCCTTCGGCGGCGACGCGTTGTTGGGTCTCCGATCCCCAGACCTTGGCGATGGAGGCCTCCAGGCTGGGGACCTTGCCCTTGCTTTGCATCCAGGCGACGCGGTAGGCGAACCTGCGCTGGATTTGCACCTGGATGGCGAGGTCAGCGATGAGGTTGCGCACGATGGCGTTGTTTGCAAGGCGGCGTGGGCCGTGCTGGGCGTGGGCGACGAACTGGGTGATGTAGCTGAGGGTCTTGCGGGAGTAGGCGGCGTAGGTGATGCCGGAGCGCTCGAAATCGAGGGCGACGGCGAGGATGTACCAGCCGCGGTTCTCTTCGCCGACGAGGTTGCGGACGGGGATGCGGACGTTGTCGAAGAAGATTTCGTTGAAAGAGACGGCGCCGGCGAGGTTGACGATGGGGCGGACCTTGATGCCCGGCGTTTTCATGTCCGCTAGGATCATGCTGATGCCTTTGTGCTTGGGGACTTCCGTGTTGGTGCGGACGGCGAGCCAGCAGTAGTCGGAGACGTGGGCGGCGCTGCTCCATATTTTCTGGCCGGTGACGATGTAGTCGTCGCCGTCACGGACGGCGCGGGTCTGGAGGCTGGCGAGGTCAGAGCCGCTGCCGGGTTCGGAGTAGCCGGTGCACCACCAGCGGTCGCCGGAGGCGATGGGGGGCAGGTGCTCCTTCTTCTGTTGGTCGGTGCCGTAGAGGATGAGGGTGGGGCCGACCCACTGGGTGCCGCCGATGCCCATGGTGGTGCCGGGGACGCCGTTGAACATCATCTCTTCCTGGAAGATGGTCTGCTCGATGATGCTGCGGCCCTGGCCGCCGTATTCCTTGGGCCAGGCGAGGGTGAGCCAGCCCTTGGCGGCGAGTTTTTTCGCCATCTGCCTGGTCACGTCGAAGATGGCAGGGTCGAATTGCTCTTCGCGGTCTATGCCAAGCCAGCCCGGGGGCAGGTTTTCCTTGATCCAGGCCTGGATTTCCGAGCGGAATTGCTCTTCTTGTGGGGTGAAGCGAAAGTCCATGAGAGGCCTCGGGCTAGTTGGATGACATTTGTTGCTTGAACCAGTCGAGCGTGGGATTTGGCGAGGGGTCCACGCCGCGCTGGATGGCGAGATAGGCGCTGACGAAATCGCCGAAGAGGGCCGCGGTCATGCACTGGGCCAGGGGCGTTTCGCCTTGGGCGTCCACGACCTGATAGGCGATGCCGGCGCGGTCAAGCACCTGGCAGGTGAGATTGGTGCGGCGGGCGATGGCTGTGCTGTAGCGGGTGGAGTGGAGCAGGATGGCGAAGAGGTGGCCTTTGGCGCTGGCAGGGAAGGCCATGCCTTCGATGGAGTTGTGGTGCAGCTCAGGCATGGCCTCGAAGAATGCCCAGGACTTGGCGTTCTCGGCGATCTGGGTTTTCCAGCGCCGGGCGACGGCGGTGAGGTGCTGTGCGCCGTAGATGACGACGGTACTATCGCCGATGCGGCGCACGAGCTGCTTGGCGGGGTTGGCGTGGAGGCGGACGTCTGACGTGAGCGATTTCGCGGCGCGCTCCATGGCGGCGATGGCGTCTTGCGCCTGGGGGGAACGGTCAGGCGAGAGGCTCAGGCGATGGAGAAAGGACAGGAGGGGGAAGACGCTGTAGCCCAAGGCGGACCTGGGCGGGCCGGCGCAGGCGATGGGAAAGCAGGACAAGGAGCGCTCGCGGCAGAGGGTGGCGAGTCTGCCGCCGGTGGTGATGGCGAGGCCGTGGGCGCCCTGTCCCAGCGCTTGCTGGAATGAGGCGAGGGTTTCTTCGGTGTTGCCGGAGTAGCTGGAGGCGATGGCCAGCGAGCGCTCACCTTGGTCTGAGGGCGCGGTGTAGTCGCGCACGACACGCAGGGGGGGAGCGCCTTCGAGGTCGTTGAGGCCGGCGACGAAATCGGCGCCGATGGCGGAGCCGCCCATGCCGAAGACGGCGGCGGATTGGAGGCCGCGCCAGGATTTGGGCAGGGGGAAGGCTTCGGCCTCTTGCCACGCCTTGCGGCACTGGGCGGGCAGCCCGGCGATGCGGGCGATCATGCCGCCGGGATCGAGCGTGGCGTAGGCTTCAGGGGAATCAAGGTTCATGCTATACCCCGGTGAGGGCGCGTGTTTCCTGGAGGATTTGCTGCACGCGGTCGCGGCTATCGGTCTCGCAGTATATGCGGAGCAAGGGCTCGGTGCCGGAGAAGCGGACCAGCGCCCAGGAGCCGTCGTCGAGTTTGTAGCGGAAGCCGTCCATTGTATCCATGCTGGCGACGCGGCGGCCGGCAAGGGAGGCGGGCTTCGCGGCCTGCATGCGTGCGAGGATGGCGTCACGCTGGGCGGGATCGAAGTGAAGGTCGAGGCGATCGTAGTGATGGGGGCCGACCTTGGCATAGAGATAGTCGAGCAACTGCGACGGGGTTTTGCCCATGGACACCATCATGGAAAGGATGTAGAGGCCGGAGAGGATGCCATCGCGCTCGGGGATGTGGCCGCGGAAGCCGTAGCCGCCGCTTTCTTCGCCGCCGATGAGGGCGTTTTCCCGCATCATGACGGGGCCAACGTACTTGAAGCCGACGGGGGTCTCGAAGACGGGGACGTTGTACAGGGCGCCGAGCTTGAAGAGCATGTCTGTGGTGGTGATGGACTTGACGAGGGCGCCGCGTTCCTTGCGCACTTCGAGGAGGTAGAGGGCAAGGAGGGCGATGGTCTGGAGCTGGGTGACGAACTGGCCGTGCTCGTCCACGACGCCGAGGCGGTCAGCATCGCCGTCGGTGGCGAGGCCGGCGGCGGCGCGGGCTTGGGGGACGGCGCGCAGGAGGGCCTGGAGGTTGCCGGGGATAGGCTCGGGCTGGGCCATGCCGGGGAAGGCAGGGTTGCGTTCGCCGTGGATTTCGGTGATGTGCGCTTTGGCGCCGGAGAGAAGCGAGGCGAAGATGCCTGCGCCTGCGCCGTACATGGAGTCAACGACGATGGAGATGGGGGCGCGGCGAATGGCGTCAATGTCTGCGAGGGAGCGGAGGTGGTCAAGGTAGGGCGGGAGGGAGTCAATGACGGTGATGGCGGCTTTGGCTGCGCCGTGCCGCATGCCGCCTTGCTGGGCGCGGGCGATGTGCTGCTCCAGGGCGGCGACGATCTCCGGGCTGGCGCTGCCGCCGTATTCAGGCTTGTATTTGAAGCCGTTCCACTGGGGCGGGTTGTGGCTGGCGGTGATGACCACGCCGGCCGCGGCCTTGTGGTGGATGATGTTGTAGGAGACGACGGGGGTGGGACAGGCGCTGTTGCAGAGATAGACAGGTACATCATTGGCGGCGGCTGTTTCGGCGACGGCGCGTGCGAAGTCTTCGGAGGCGAAGCGGGTGTCATAGCCGACGACGAGGCCGCGGGAGGCTGCGCCGGATTTGTGGAGGAGGGCGGCGACGCCCTGGGCGCAGGCGCGGACGTTGGGGAAGGTGTAGTCCTCGGCGATGATGGCGCGCCAGCCGTCTGTGCCGAATTTGATGGCGGCATTCATTGCTGGGCCATTTCCCTGGGCTGCACGACCTCCCGTGGCTGTATGACATGTCCGGCCTGGATTACGGTGCCATCAGGCAGGCGGTTGCCTGCGCCGATGTGGGCGCGCTCGCCGGAGGTGGCGCCGTGGAGGCGGACGTCATGGCCGATGACGGCGTGGGAGGCGATGGCGCTGCCGGAGATTTCCGCGGATTCGCCAATGGCGACGCCGTCCCAGAGGACGCTATCGCTGATGGACGCGCCTGCATCGACGCGGCAGCCATCGCCCAACACGGCGGGGCCGGCGATCTCCACGCTGGGGCCGATGCGGCAGCCATCGCCGAGGACGACGGGGCCGGTGATGCAGGCGGTGGCGTCCACGCGGCAGCCTTGACCAAGACGAACGCCGGAGGGGGGGAGCCGCTCTGCGCCAGTCATGCCGGCGACGCCGTTGAGGAAATCGCGGTGGACTTGGAGGTAGCTGGCAGGAGTGCCGACGTCATTCCAGTATGCGGGCGGGGCGTAGGCGTACATGGGGGCGCCGATCTGGAGCAGTTTGGGGAAGAGGCCGTGCTCGAACATATGGTACTCGCCGGGGGGGACGTGGGCCAGTACGCTAGGTTCGAGGATGTAGCAGCCGCCGTTGATGGTGTTGGCGCGGGCTTCTTCCCGGTTGGGTTTCTCGGTGAAATGGAGGACGCGGCCGGAGGCGTCCGTCTCCACGACGCCGAAGCGGGAGGGGTCATCCACGCGCACAAGGAAGAGGCTGGCCTGGGCGCGGCGCTCACGGTGCAGGCGCAGGTGCTCGGAGAGATCAAGGTCGGTAACGATGTCGCCGTTGAAGACGATGCATGTGCCGGTGAGGTAGCGCTCCAGGAGCTTGACGGCGCCGGCGGTGCCCAGAGGTTTTTCCTCTACGGAGTAGGTGAGGTTGACGCCCAAACCCGTGCCATCGCCGAAGTGGTTGCGGATAGGGCCGGGCAGGTAGCCCATGGCAAGGAGGATGTCTGTGACGCCGTGGTGGGCCAGGTATTCGATCATGTGGAGGAGGAAGGGGCGGTTGACGAGGGGGATCATGGGTTTGGGCAGGCGGGAAGTGAGGGGGCGAAGCCGTTTGCCCTCGCCGCCGGCGAGAATGACAGCCTGCAACCCACGCTGTGCCTGGCGCGCCACGATGGCTCTGCGGTCCTTTCCCTAGCTCCTAAGCGCCGGCCTTGCCTTTGGCGACGCGGGTCTCTTTGGCGCCGGGAGCGCGGATGCCGACTTCCGCACGAATGGCGGCGGCGCGGTTGGTCTCCTCCCAGGGGAAGAGGGCTTCCTGGCGGCCGAAGTGCCCGTAGGAAGCGGTCTGGTGGTAGATGGGCCGACGCAGGTTGAGGTCGCGGATGATGGCGCCGGGGCGCAGGTCAAAGTGGCGGTTGATGAGGTCGAGGATCTGCTGGTCGGGGATCTTGTTGGTGCCGAACGTCTCGATGGAGATGGAGATGGGGCGGGCCACGCCGATGGCGTAGGAGACCTGGATTTCCAGGCGATCGGCGAGGCCGGCGGCGACGAGGTTTTTGGCGACCCAACGCGCGGCATAGGCGCCGGAGCGGTCGACCTTGGTGGGGTCTTTGCCGGAAAAAGCGCCGCCGCCGTGACGGGCGACGCCGCCGTAGGTGTCCACGAGGATTTTGCGGCCGGTGAGCCCGGCGTCACCGGTGGGGCCGCCGACGACGAAACGCCCCGTGGGGTTGACGAAGTAGCGCGTATCGTTATCGCGGAGTTCCTTGGGGATGACGTCCTTGATGACGTGTTCGATGATGTCGCGCCGGATGACTTCCAGGGAGACTTCAGGGTTGTGCTGGGCGCTGACGACGACGGTGTGGACGCGCTTGGGCTTGCCGTAGGAGTATTCGATGGTGACTTGGGATTTGCCGTCAGGACGAAGGTAGGGGAGGGTGCGGTTCTTGCGCAGCTCCGCCAGGCGCTGGGTGAGCCGGTGGGAGAGGATGACGGTGAGAGGCATGTAGGCGCCGGGGGTGTAGGGTTCGCTTTCATTGCAGGCGAAGCCGACCATCATGCCCTGGTCGCCGGCGCCGACCTTGTCGGGGTCTATGTCATTGTTGCCGTTGCCGCCCTGGCCCTTGGCTTTGGCCTCCTGGGATGCGTCCACGCCGAGGGCAATATCGTGGGACTGCTCCTTGAGGGAGACGATGACGCCGCAGGATTGGAAGTCAATGCCGTAGTCGGGATGGTCGTAGCCGGCCTTGCGGATGGTTTCGCGGACGACCTTGGGGATGTCCACGTAGGTTTCCGTGGTGATTTCGCCCATGACGACCATGAGGCCGGTGGTGGTGGCGCATTCGCAGGCGACGCGGGCCATGGGGTCCTTGGCGAGGATGGCGTCGAGGATGGCGTCGGACACCTGGTCGCAGAGCTTGTCGGGATGTCCCTCGGTGACGGACTCCGAGGTGAAGAGATACGAGG
Source organism: Dehalococcoidia bacterium (assembly GCA_009693015.1). Lineage (GTDB taxonomy): Bacteria > Chloroflexota > Dehalococcoidia > SHYB01 > SHYB01 > SHYB01. The sequence goes on along the minus strand of SHYB01000002.1, from coordinate 33,349 downwards.
GGGATTCCATGAAGGTGAAGGCCATTGCGGTGCTCCTTTCAGCGTGTAGGGGTCGTGACGACAGGCAGTGACTAGGTGCCGTGCGCCCAGCTTTCCAGATACTTCTGCTGTTCCTTGGTGAGGGTGTCCAGGGACATGCCCAGGGCGCGGAGCTTGAGGCGGGCGACATGCTGGTCTATTTCCTGCGGCACGGGGTGGATGCCGATGCTGAAGGGTTTCTTGCGGGTGGCGACAAGCTCGGCGCAGAGGGCCTGGTTGGCGAAGGACATGTCCATGACGCTGGCGGGATGGCCTTCCGCGGCGGCGAGGTTGATGAGGCGGCCTTCACCCAGCAGGTAGACCTTGCGCTTGCCCTTGAGGACGTACTCCTGGACGAAGGGCCGCGCCTCCCTGGAGGAGAGGGCCATTTCTTCCAGGGCGGGGATGTTGATCTCCGCGTTGAAGTGGCCGCTGTTGGCAAGGATAGCGCCGTCTTTCAAGAGGGAGAGGTGCTCGCGGTCAACGGCGTTGAGGCCGCCGGTGACGGTGATGAAGATATCGCCGATCTTGGCGGCTTCGGCGATGGGCATGACCTGGTGGCCGTCCATGGCGGCTTCCAGGGCGCGCACAGCGTTGATCTCGGTCACGATGACCTTGCTGCCCATGCCCTTGGCGCGCATGGCGACGCCTTTGCCGCACCAGCCGTAGCCGCAGACGACGACGAACTTGCCGGCCCAGAGGATGTTGGTGGCGCGGGTGATGCCGTCAAGCGTGCTCTGGCCGGTGCCGTAGCGGTTGTCAAAGAAGTGCTTGGTCTCCGCATCGTTGACGGCGATGATGGGGTACTTGAGCGCGCCGTCAGCAGCCATGCTTTGCAGCCGGATGACGCCGGTGGTGGTCTCCTCCATGCCGGCAACGACGGTCTTGAGAAGCTCTTTGCGGCTCTTGTGAATGGTGGCAACGAGGTCAGCGCCGTCATCCACGGTGATGGTGGGCTTGGTGTCCAGCACGGCGTTGATGTGTCGGTAGTAGGAGTCGTTGTTCTCACCCTTGATGGCGTAGGTGGCGATGCCGTAGTGCTTGGCGAGCGCGGCGGCAACATCGTCCTGGGTGGAGAGGGGGTTGCTGGCGCAGAGGGCGAGATCAGCGCCGCCGGCCTGGAGGGTGAGCATGAGGTTGGCCGTCTCTGCGGTGACATGGAGACAAGCAGCCAGGCGATGACCCTTGAGCGGCTTCTCTTTGGCGAAGCGCTGGCGAAGGAGGCGCAGCACGGGCATTTCCCGCTCCGCCCATTCGATGCGCTTGACGCCGTCTGCGGCGAGGCGAGGGTCTTTGACGTCAAACTTGGGCATGCTGAGGATGTCCTTTCGAGATATGACGATGCCGGCAGGGTGCTCACGGGTGCGGGAAGCGCGGCGACGGTCGCGGATCACTTGACGGTGGGCAACCGGGATGCCTTCCAGGCCTCAATGCCGCCTTCGATGTTGTGGCAGCGGGTGCGGCCCATGGCGGCGCCGATTTCACAGGCGAGGCCGCTACGGACGCCGACGGCGCAGTAGAAGATGATGTCCTTGTCTTCGGCAACTTCGCCGATGCGCTCGAAGAGGGAGTCCACGGGGATGAGCTGCGCGCCTTCCACATGGCCGGTGGCCCACTCTCCCGGCTGGCGCACGTCAATGACCTGGACGTTGCCTTTCGTGATGAGCGCCAAGGCCTCCTGGGGGGTGATGCGCTTGAATGGTTCCTGGATGTTGCTGGGGGACATGACGATGCTCCTTCTAGTGGGCTGCTGTGCCCTGAACGCCGCTAGGACATTGCAATGTATCTGCCGATAAGAGGGGCGAGCTGTTTCTTCACGCTCGCGGGAATGAGATCGGGGACGGTGACGATGGCGGACTTGAGGGCATGCTGGCAGGAGCAATCGCGCTGGGGAGGGATGGCGGCGGCGACGCGCTGGATGATGGCCTTGGCGCGGTCTACGTTTTTGCCGAGGTTGCGGATGATCATGTCCGCGGTGACGGAATCGTGATCGGGGTGCCAGCAATCGTAGTCGGTAGAGCAGGCCAGGGTGGCGTAGCAGATCTCGGCTTCGCGGGCGAGCTTGGCTTCCGGCGCGGCGGTCATGCCGATGATGTGGGCGCCCCAGGAGCGGTAGAGGGCGGACTCCGCCTTGGTGGAGAACTGTGGGCCTTCAATGGCGAGGTAGGTGCCGCCGCGATGGGTGGTCACGCCTTCCTGCTCGGAGGCGCGGGCAAGGAGGCCGGAGACCTTGGCGCAGAAGGGGTCGGCGAAGGCGACGTGGACGACGAGGCCCTGCTCAAAGAAGGTGGTGGGCCGCAGCCTGGTGCGGTCAATGAGCTGGTCGGGGACGACCATGTCCAGGGGGGCGATGGCTTCGCTCAGGCTGCCCACGGCGCTGACGGAGACGATGCAGCCTACGCCAAGCTGCTTCATGGCGAAGATGTTGGCCTTGAAAGGGATCTGGGAGGGGTTGAGGCGGTGGCCGCGCCCGTGGCGGGGGAGGAAGGCGATGCGGCGTCCCGCCAGCGTGCCGACGATGCAGGCATCGCTGGGATCGCCAAAGGGCGTGGTGACGCGGAGCTCTTGCTTGTCCGTGAGGCCGGCCATCTCATAGAGGCCGCTGCCGCCGATGATGCCGATCTCGGCCACGGGCTGGCTCATGCGAGGACGCCTTCGAGGATGGCGCGGAGCGAGGTAGCGTAGGGGGGGCGGGCGACGCCGCGTTCGGTGATGATGGCGGCGATGTAGCGGGCGGGGGTGACGTCGAACGCGGGGTTGGCGACCTTGATACCTTCGGGCGCGGTGCGCACATGGCCCCAGTGGGTGATCTCCTCCGGCTTGCGCTGCTCGATGGGGATGCCGTCGCCGGTGGGGAGCGCGGGATCGAGGGTGCTGACGGGAGCGGCGACATAGAACGGTACGCCGTTTTCCCTGGCGAGGACGGCGACACTGTAGGTGCCGATCTTGTTGGCGGTGTCGCCGTTCATGGCGATGCGGTCGGCGCCGACGATGACGCAGGTGATGGCGCCGGAGTGGAGGAAGTGGCCCGCCATGGAATCGGTGATGAGGGTGACATCGAAGCCGTCCTGGGCCAGCTCCCAGGCGGTGAGGCGCGCGCCCTGGAGCAGGGGACGGGTCTCGCCGGCATAGACGCGGAGGCGCTTGCCGGACTCTTTGGCGGCTCGGAGCACGCCGAGGGCGGTGCCGTAGCCGCCGGTGGCAAGCGCGCCGGCGTTGCAGTGGGTGAGGACGGTGGCGCCGTCAGGGATGAGCATGGCCCCGTGGACGCCCATGCGGCGGTTGCCGTCTATGTCTTCCTGGTGGATGGCGCGTGCTTCGGTGAGAATGGCGTCTTGGAGTGCGGTTGGGGGCAGATCGTGGGCCAGCACGGCGAGCATGCGCTGGGAGGCCCAGGCCATGTTGACGGCGGTGGGTCGCGCGGCGACGATGGCGGCGGCATCGCGGCGGACGTCAGCGCGGAAAGCATCGAGCGAGGTGGCGGGCGACTGGTGCGCGGCGAGGGCGATGCCGTAGGCGGCGGCGATGCCCAGCGCAGGGGCGCCGCGGACGCGGAGGGAGGCGATGGCTTCGATGAGCGCGGCAACGGAGTCCACGTCGAGCATCACGCGCTCGCGGGGGAGGCGGGTCTGGTCGAGGAGGGCTATGCGGTTGTTCTGCCAGGCGATAGTTTCCATCAGCCCCATATTTCCAGCACAACAAAAAATCTCTCGGACGCCGAGAGATTTTCACCGTGAGACTGCTTCTCTCATCTCCCCCCGAAGATCGGGGAAGGAGTTGGCACCGTGCCTTCGGGCTTGCGCCTTCCGGGGGTTGCCGGGCGTCTTTGGGCCTATCCCTCAGCCACTCTGGATAAGAGCGTGATATTCACTTGTCGTAACCAGGGGATCATAGCAGGAGGGGGAGGGGGCGGTCAATGGAAGCGCACCCCCAAAGTGTGACCTGGGCGGTGTTGTGGTATCAACGCATCAGTAGCCCGGTTTTTCGCGTGGTGTTGCTCTGCCTGGCACCGCGGGTTGCTACTCTTCCCCCGTCTTGCCCCAGTCCTGGCAGCGGCGGGAGTAGGAGGTGATGCGCTTGTTGGGGGTGACTTCGGTGATGGGGGTGGCGCAGACGGGGCAGGGCTGGCCGCCTTTGCGGTGCACCTTGAGTGAAGTCGCGTATCTTCTCGTCAATGGTGTCGCCCATGCGGGCGGCGACGATGGGGACGGCCCAGTCGTAGACGGTGCGGATGGCGGTGTGGAGGGCGTGTACCTGCTCCGGGCCGAGCCGGCGGCTGGGGAGGAAGGGGTATCTCGAAGAGGATTTCGTCGGCGTAGGCGTTGCCGATGCCGGCGACGAAGGCTTCGTTGACCAGGGCGCGTTTGATCTGGCCGGGGTAGCGTCGCAGGCGCTGGTTGAAGAGGTCTGCCGTGAGCGCGGGATCGAGGACGTCCGGTCCCATCTCCAGCCAGCGTGGTATCAGCGGCAGCTCCGCCTCCGCGACCAGGTAGGCTTTGCCGTCGAGCTTCTCATCGAAGTAGCGTAGCTCGTAGCCGTCAGCGAAGGCGAGGAGCCAGGCGGTGCGCTTGGGCATCTTGGAGCCGGGGTCGCCAAGCTGGAGGCGCCCGGTGAGCATGAGGTGGACGGCGAGGAGGTGGCCGAAGGCGAAGCGCAGGAGGAGGTATTTGCCGCGGCGATCGGTGGTCAGCAGGCGGTTGCTGGTGAGGATGCGCTCGAAGTCGTCCTTGGGGGGACGGCGGATGACGAGGGGGATGCGCACCTGGGCGCGGGCGGCGGCGTGGCCGGCGACGCGGCGGTTGAGGTTGGCGCGCATGGCTTCCAGTTCGGGGATTTCCGGCAAGATTTCCCTCGTTGCGTTTGGCTTATGTCGTTGATCCCACCCGCCCACCCACAAATGTTGTCATGGAAAACAAGGGGACACCCCTTGTGAACCCCGTCAGAGGAGGCTGGCCTCCTCTGCACTTCTCCAGGATAGCGGGTGACGCGAGGCGGGTGATGAGGTCTGCCGACATCATGGTAGCGCAGGGGAGAAGGGATGGGGGTGTAGGGATTCCCCCATCTCAATCTTCCCCCGTGGACGGAGGAAGAGGCAGGAGGGAAGCACCCCGCCCCAGAGTGCCACGGGCGCGGACTCGACAGAAGCATTGGGGGCGATGCCATCGCCCCTACGGGAGGAGGAGTGGCAGGAGATGGGCAGGACGGGAGCCACCGTGTGGTACTGAGCAGACGTCTTTGCTTCCGCACGCCCATATGGAAGGACTGGATTCCCGCCTTCGCGGGAACGACGATTGGCCTGCCAGAGGGGGAAGGCGCGGCCGCCAGCGGGTCGTTGTGGCGGCAGGCGGGGTGCCGCATAATGGCGGCATGCACATCGGCGTGTGCAAGATGACGTTCCGGCTCCCAGAGAATGACAACCTCAAGGGAAAGCGCCGGGTAATTCACTCCATCACGGACCGGCTGCGGGTGAAGTTCAACGTGGCGGTGGCGGAGGTGGGGGATAACGAGGCGTGGCAGAAGATCACGCTGGGGATTGTGTGCGTGAGCAACGACGGCCGCCACGCGAACGCGATGCTGGATAACGTGGTGGACCACGTGGTGAAGCTGCGCGGCGATCTGGAGCTGCTGGACTACGAGGTGGAAGTGTTTGATGACCTGTAGCCGGACTCCCGGTGCGCCGGACGGCGGTGGCAGGCGATGAATACCGAGGCGATCCTGGAACGGATACAGGCGCAGCCGTGGTACCACGGGCAGATCGTGCACCGGCAGGCGATACCTTCGCGGGAGGCGCGCTATGGGCAGCCGCGACGGCCGTTGCACGCGGCGCTGGCGCAGTATATGGCGACGCTGGGGATGCCCGCGCTGTACAGCCACCAGGCAGAGGCGATGGATGCGCTGGACGAGGGGCGCAACGTGATTGTGGCGACGGCGACGGCGAGTGGGAAGAGCATGTGCTATCACGCGCCGGTGCTGGAGTCGCTGCTGACGGAGCGCGGGGCGCGGGCGCTGTACATCTTTCCCACGAAGGCTTTGGCGCAGGACCAATTGCGGAAGCTGCAAGAACTCGGCGGGGTGCTGCCCGGGGGCATTCGCGCGGTGACGTATGACGGCGATACGCCGGGCGAGGAGCGGGCGATGGCGCGGCGGTCGGCGCAGGTGGTGCTGACGAACCCGGACATGCTGCACCTGGGCATTCTGCCGAACCATCGCGCGTGGCGGCAGTTCTTTTCCAAGCTGCGCTACGTGGTGTTCGACGAGGCGCATGTGTATCGCGGGGTGTTCGGGTCGCACGTGGCGAACGTGATACGGCGGTTGCGGCGCATCTGCGCGCTGGCGGGGGCGTCGCCGCGGTTCGTGCTGTGCTCGGCGACGATCGCCAATCCGCAGGAGCATGCCGAGCAACTGACGGGTCTGCCGTTCGAGGCGGTGACGGAGGATGGGTCGCCGTTCGGGGGCAAGGATTTTGTCCTGTGGAACCCGCCGCTGATCGACGAGGCGAAGACGAACCGCCGCAGCCCCAACAGCGAGGCGACGCTGGCGTTCGCGGAACTGGTGCGGCAGGAGGTGCGGACGATCGCGTTCAGCCGCACTCGGAAGCTGGCGGAGCTGGTGTATATGTACACGCGGGACCGGCTGCGGGAGGAGGATGTGTCGCTGGCGGGACGGATCAAGCCGTATCGCGCTGGGTACCTGGCAGAGGACCGTCGCGCCATCGAGCGGGGGCTGTTCAACGGCGAATTGACGGGCGTATCGGCGACGAGCGCGCTGGAGCTGGGGATTGACGTGGGGGATCTGGACGCCACGGTGCTCAACGGCTACCCTGGCACGATCGCCAGCGCGTGGCAGCAGGCGGGGAGGTCGGGGCGGAGAGGGGAGCGGTCGCTGAGCGTGATGATCGCGGCGTCGAACCCGCTGGACCAGTATTTGATGCGGCACCCGGAGGCGTTCTTCGGCAAGGCGCAGGAGCATGCGCTAATCTCGCCGTCGAACCCGCACATTCTGAAGCCGCACCTGCTGTGCGCGGCGTATGAGTGGCCGCTGACGCGGCTGGACCTGCCTTTGTTCAGCGAGGAGATGACGCCGCTTTTGGCGGAGCTTGCGGATGCGGGGCTGCTGCACGAGAACCGCGAGCGGTGGTTCCCCACCACCGGGGTGACGTACCCCGCGGAGGAGGTGAACATCCGCTCCACGACAGCGGACGTTTTCCAGATCGTGGAGGAGGGGAGCGGGACTCTGCTGGAGACGATTGACGGGGCGGTGGCGTATTCGCAGGCGCATCCGGGTGCGGTGTACTTGCACCAGGGGGAGCCGTATTTGATTACGGCGCTGGACCTGGAGGCGCGGGTGGCGTGGGCGCGGCGGCATGGGGAGCCGTATTACACGGTGGACAAGACGACGACGGACATTCGCATCGTGCAGGAGTCGTCGCACAAGTTCATGCGGGGGACGAAGGTGAGCCTGGGGAAGGTGCAGTTGTCTACGCAAGTAGTTGGGTTCCGCCGCAAGCGGCAGTTCACGGAGGAGATGCTGGGGGAGGAGCCGCTGGATTTGCCGGTGCAATCGTATGAGACGGTGGCGCTGTGGTGGGATATTCCGGAGGAGGCGCTGGAGGAGATGGAGCGGCGGAAGTTGGACGTGGCGGGGGGGCTGCACGCGGCGGAGCATGCGGCGATTGGGATGTTGCCGTTCTTCGCGATGTGCGATCGCGGGGACATCGGGGGGGTGTCTACGCCGCTGCACCCGGATACAGGCAAGCCGCAGGTGTTTATCTACGACGGGCATCCGGGGGGGATCGGGATCGCGGAGAAGGGGTACGACGTTATCGAGTGGCTGTGGGATGCGACGCTGAAGACGCTGGGGGAGTGTGAGTGCAGCGAGGGGTGCCCTTCGTGCGTGCAGTCGCCGAAGTGCGGGAATAACAATGAGCCGTTGGATAAGGAGGCGGCCGCGGTGTTGCTGCGGTCGCTGCTGGGGCGGCGGGGGGCAGCCTAGCCGGGCGGGGCAGGGGATGGGGCGGTTGGCAAACCGCCGCCTACGGGAGGATGCGGGACGGCGAATGACCGGCAGGGCCACCCGCCTGAGGCGGGCAGGGACGCGGATCAGCGCCGGGTGGCGGGGGCGCGGGAAGGGGAGGGCGGTTGTGACAACCGCCCCTACGGGAGGGGCTGGCGGTCGGCGAAGCCGGTGTCGAGGGTGTGCCAGAAGCGGATGTCAGGTTCGTCGCGGGTCCAGCAGAGGTGGATTTCGCGGCCGTCGCGGATGGAGGGGAAGTCTACGAGGCCGCGGACGGGGTCGCGGATGACGATGCCCTGCTGGAGGATTTCCTGGATGACGGCGCTGGCGAGTCGTTCGGGGCTTTGGGCGCCTTGGGGTGCAAAGCCTATGTTCTGTTCGTTGGCGGCGTGGCCGTTGGTGTGGCTCTTGGGGTGGCGTTCGCTCCTGCTGCCTTGGGTGCGGGCGAAGGCTTCACGGTGCTTGTCGATCTCGGCAAGTTTTTCGCGGAGCCAGGGGAGCATGTGGTTGGCTTCGTCGAGGGTGAAGAGGCGGTGCTGCATGGGTAGATTATAGGGCAGGGGGACATCCCCCCGCCGTCTGCCAGGGAGGGACACCCTCCCTGGACTCGCCCGAGGAGGGGGCGCTGCCGCTCATATACGGCGTACCTCGTCATTCCCACCCGCCCACCCGCAAATGTTGTGAGAAGAGAACGGGGGCACATCCCCCGTACCCTCTGCCAGAAAGGGGCTACACGCCTCTCTGGAATTACCCCAAGAGGGGATGCCGCAGTGCATTAGCAAACCTCGTCGTTCCCAGCATGATTGGTTGTCCCGGATTGCTCTGTCACCGGAGCAATCCGGAGGGCCCACCCGCAAACGTTATAAGAATAGGAGAGGGACAAGGGGACACCCCTCCGACTGTGTCGCGAGTCGCAACGGGCGAACAGCCCGTCGGGACTTGTGAACCCCGTCCCTTCGGAGGCCTCAGGGTAAACTCAGGAGGCCGAGCCTCCTCTGCACTCCTCCAGCGGTTGGAGGGCACGCTGCCGCAATGACAGAGGGGTAGGTGGCGTAAGGGGGGAGGCTGGTCTATGATGCCGCGAGGAACGCGGTGCGGTGAAAGGAGCAGGATGAGTTTTGCGATTGATCCGGGATTGCTGGGGCTGGTGGATAACGTGGCGCTGGTGACGGGCGGCGGAGGGGTGGGGATGGGTCGCGCGCATTGCGTGCAGTTGGCGCGGGCGGGGTGCGATGTGCTGGTGGCGGATGTGGATGAGGCGGGGGGCCGGGAGACGGTGCGACAGGTGGAGGCGCTGGGTCGCAAGGCGGCGTTTGCGCGGACGGATACGACGAGTCGCGCCGAGGTGGAGCGGATGGTGGCGACGGCGCTGTCGTCGTTTGGGCGGCTGGATGTGGCGGTGAACCACGTGGGAGGCACTATGGGGATACGGCCGTTCCTGGATTTTCCCGAGGACGTGTGGGACAGGGTGATCGCGCTGAACCTGAAGGGGACGTTCCATTGCTGCCAGGTTGAGGGGCTGGCGATGATCGAGCAGGGGGTTGCGGGACGGATAATCAACGTGGCGTCGTCGAGCGGGATTGTGGGGGCGCCGAATATCGCGGCGTATGGGGCGTCAAAGGCGGCGGTGATTCACCTGACGAAGACGCTGGCGATGGAGTTCGGGAGGTATGGGATACGGGTGAATTGCATTGTGCCGGGGACGCACGATAACGAGCGGACGGTGGCGCAGATGGAGGACCCGAACTACCCGGAGAACCAGAAGGAGTTCCGCCGCGCCGCGGCGAAGGCGCCGCCGCTGGGACGATTGGGGATGCCGATGGAGACGGCAGGGCTGGCGGTATTTTTCGCGTCGGCGCTTTCGAGCTACGTGACGGGGGTGGCGCTGCTTTCGGACGGGGGGGTGACGCTGACGACGAACAGGCCGCCTGTCGGTATGCAACAAGAGGCTGAATCGGTGAAGCGCGTGCTGCAAAAGAAAACTGGGAGCAAGGCAAGCTTCGGAGGCGGATAAGATGCGGCAGAATTGCCCAGGAGGCACGGTGGATGATTAACTGGATGTTTTTCCCGAAGTCAGACCAGCCCCCTACGCTATGCCGGAAGGTAGTCTCTGTCTTTGAGAAGCATGAGACAAGCATTGGTTCAGGCAAACACACACTCAGCAGCAACCAGGTGTTATCGGAAATTGCCGGGGATCTCGAAGCGTTAGGGTTTGCGGTTGAGAGTGGCAAGAAGCGGACGGAAAAGGTTTCCGTGCCAGTGCTCTTCGGGAAGAACGGGAAGATCGACAAATTATTCGAGGTGGACGCGTGGCATCGGGAGGAGCGAGTTGTAGTTGAAGTTGAGGCAGGACGAGCAGTCGTCAATAATCAGTTTTTGAAAGACTTGTTTGAAGCATGCATGATGCAAGGTGTAGATGTTTTCTGTGTAGCTGTAAGGAATACGTACGTCACCGCTGGCAAAAGTCACCCTGATTTCGACCGAGTCATTGCCTTTTTCGAAACGCTCTACGCAAGCCGCAGGCTACAGCTTCCACTCAGGGGAATCCTGGTTCTTGGATATTGAAGCCTGGTGGATCGTAGACTCTGGGCATCATCTGCGGGTACGAGTCAACAACTTTCCCTCGTGGTCAGGGGAAGAGGTAGGAGATTCTTCGCTCCGCTCAGAATGACAGAGGCAGGCGTGGGCGCGAATGACCGGCAGGGCCACAGATCAGCGCCGCGCCGCGGGGCGGGGTTTCTTCCAGGGCGGGAGGGGGTAGTGCGACGGGCTAGACGGCGATGGGGCGGGCGGTGGCCCAGCCGCCCATGTAGCCCCAGCCGCCGCAGGTGGCGCACCAGGAGGCTTGGAGGCCGCCGGCGACGGTGATGACGAGGTGCTGCGGCTCGCGGAGGACGGGCCAGGGCATATCGAACTTGGGGTCGTCTAGCTGCGGGGGCCAGACGTCGCGCTGGATATCGCCTTCGCCACGCTTGATGTGGTGGTTGTCGAGCATCTTGCGGATGGAGACGCGGGAGTTTTCGAAGACGTGTTGCTGGATGCGCTGCTTGGTGTAGCCGTGCTGGTGGAGGGACTCGGCGATCATGGGGTTGAGGACGAGGAGGAGTTCGCCGCCGCGGTTGATCTGGTGCCAGGAGACTGCGACCTGCTCACATATTTGGCGCAAGATGACGGCGGGGTCTTTTTCCGGGCCGCCGGCGGCGAACTGGGAGGGGCTGTCTACGCCGATGAGGGTGATGCCGTTTTCGCTGTTCGCGCCGTACTGGCGGTGGAGGGGACCCCAGGGGCTGGCGGGGGATTCGCCGATGCAGTAGGTGTAGCGGCCAGGGGCGCCGAGGACGCATTTGGTGCCGGTCTCCGGGTAGCAGCCGCCTATGACGGTCCAGACGAGGCGGAGGGCGCGGCCGATGGTGGCGTTGGCGCGTACGCCGGAGCCGAAGGCGTTGGTGCCGGAGTTGATCTCCAGCTTGTCCACGATGGGGCCGCTGACGATGGCGAGGGGGGTGGCGGGGTTGGTGGTGGCCTGGAGGCCGTTGAGGTTGAAGCGTTCGTCGAGGGAGGCTTCGACGCCGGCGAGGACGACGGGGAAGTAGGCGGGGAGGCAGCCGGCCATGACGGCGCAGGAGGCGATGGTCTCCACGGTGGCGATGCCCTGGCGCGGGGGGATGTTGCCGATGAGTTCGCGAGGGTCGCGGCGGGCGCCGGCGAGCATGCGGTCGACGAGGTCACGCGAGGGAGGGACGACGGGGAGGCCGTCGCTCCAGCCTTTGCGGTAGAACTCTTCGATGGTGTCTACGCAGGCGGCCCAGGAGTCGGGCGCGGTGAAGGTGGCGGAGGGTTTTCCCTGGTCAGGCATGGGTGGTGCTCCTGGTGTTTACCCTCACCCCTGCCCTCTTCCGTGAAGGGAGAGGGTGGAGGAGGGATGCTGCCGCGCTTTGTTGACTAACGTCGTCATTCCCACCCACCCGCCCACAAACGTTTCGGGAGAAGGCAGGGGCACATCCCCTGTAACCCTTGCCAGAAAGGGGCGTCGCCCCTTTCTGGACATACCCTAGGAGGGAGTGGCCTCGCAGCCCCGCCAGGTTGCCACGCTCCTGGACTCGCTCGCAACGACAGTGGCAGGCGAGGCATGGCTAACGGGTGGCGGGGGCGGCGTTGGTGGAGGAGAGCTTGCCGGTGGTGAGCCATTCGATGACGCCGGGGAGGGAGGCTTCGCCCATCTGGCGGCAGACTTCAGGCAGGCCGAGGAGGCCCTGGATGATGACGGGGTCGAAGCGCTCGCAGTTGAGCTGGCGGCGTTTCATGTAGGCGAGTTCCTTGAAGACGTTGAGGACGACGACGGCGGCAGGGACGCCCGTGGTCTCGAAGTTGATGCCGTCGTGCATACAGCACGAGGTGCAGGAGCCTCAGGCACCGACGCCGACGACCATGCAGTCTACTTCGCTCTTGAACTGTTCGAGCATGGCCTTGGGCGCGGGCAGCGAGAGGTTGGGTTTGCGGCGCTGGATGACTTTGGCGACGCCGTAGCGCTCGCGGAGGAGGATGCCGACCTGTTCCAGGAGGACGTTGCTGCCAGGGGCAGTATCGTCCATGAGGCCGACGGTTTTGCCGCGCAGGTCGTTGATGCGGGGGGCGAGGGAGGTGGGTTGCTTGTAGACGAGGCCGGACGGGTCGAGGACGAGGATGCGGCCGGCGGCGACGGTGGTCATGGGGCACCTCACTAGGGGAGGATTTGCCCACCAGGGTACTACCAGGGGTGGGGGAGTGCAATGGCGGAGGTCAGCTGACGCGTGTGAGAGGACGGGCATGGGCGATTTCGCGCTTGCGTATGGCGCGGACCTGCGTCGGCGAGAGGGATAAGAACAACGACAGTTTCACCAGCGAGAGTTATGAACTCCACTCTTTGCCCTTGCGACCGTGTTCAAATACAACAGTGCCTACGTCGCCGCTCTTCAGGCCATGCTGCGGCAAGTCTTCAGTGAGAACCACGCAGTCAAGATCATGGATCATCGTTGTGTCCTTCGTATGGGGTATGCGGTGACGAACTGTGGATCGTCAAGACCCTCTCGTATGAACCAGACCGACCTCTGCATAGGTGTTTGACCGCTGGGGGTGGGGAAACTACCTTCTGCAGTGTACCGCGTCCCGAAAATGGTATCTTCAACAGAATAAACATCGTGCTCTTGCGCATGTGTGAGGAGGGCATGGGTCAAAGCCTGCCAGTTTTGGAATGAAAGCTAAACTGGGAGAAAAACGCAGCTTTGTGTCTCCCGTGGGGATGTGTTTGCGAAAGGAGATACCCGGTCACGTTGGACCTGGCTACAATGGCCTGGTTTGCTCTGGGAAGTTTCAAGAGCAGCGCTCCTTGACGCTGGAGGATACACGAACACGGGCGAGACCGCACCGGAGCGTAGCGGTGCTAGAATCGGCGGGCGTGGGAAAGCAGCAACGATGGAGGGAAGTATGGCGATGAAACGAGCGGGTGGTGAGGTGAAGGGGCGGGGTGGGTTGAGGGGGAAGGTGGGAACAGGGATGGCGGCGAAGGGAAGCGTGGCGGCGCGTGGCACGGCGGGGGCGAAGAGGGGGACGGCGAGGGCCCTTCGAGTGCCTCAGGGCGAACGGAGCGCGACGGGGGCCGAGGGGGCGCTGGAGCGGGAGGTGGCGTCGCTGCGGAAGCGGCTGGAGGCGCTGGAGGATGAGCGGGCGATTCTGCGGCTGATGTATCAGTATGCGCATACGCTGGATTACGGCCTGGATGAGGAGTGGACGGCGCTGTTTACGGAGGATGGGGTGCTGGAGGTGACGCGGCGGCAGACGTCGGAGCAGGTGAAGCCGCACCGGCACGAGGGTCGCGCGGCGCTGCGGGCGTGGGTGGCGAGCCATACGGCGATGGCGGCGACGCCGGTGATGTATGCGAAGCATTTCATGACGGCGCCGCTGATTGAGGTGAAGGGAAACACGGCGACATCGGTGGCGTATGCGGCGGGGATTCACGAGTATCCGGGGGGGCCGATTGTGAATAACTTTGGTCGGAATGTGGATAGGTTTGTGAAGCGGAAGGGGCGGTGGCTGTTCCAGCAGCGGACGATTGCCAGCGAGGCGGCGTTTACGGCGGGGGATCCGCTGGCGAGCGCGCGGCCGCGGATCGCGGCGCGGGATGCGGGGAAGGGGTTGTAGGGAAAGAGGGAAGGAGGAGCGCTAGGAAACTTGCGAACACAAGGGGTTGGCGCAGCACTTTGGGCATCGGGGGACGTGGAAGGAACTGATCAGCGGCGAGGTGCGGATGACTCTTATTCGAACGTGGTGAAGGGGGACCGCATCGGCGTCCAGGGCGCAGCAGGCCGGCGTCTGGATATTGGATGCCCATGCGAGGATGCGATTCTTGTCTTCAAGAAGGAGGCGATATGCCGAAGCAGTACATCAATCCCGAGGGCTATTACCACACGGAAAACTACAGCCACGCTGTCAAGGTGGGCAACACTATCTACATCGCCGGCGTTGTCGGTGTTGATGACAAGGGCCGGACTTTTGGCGACGGCAGCATCGTCACCCAGGTGGATAAGGCGTACGAGAACCTGAAGCTCGTCCTGACCGCTGCCGGCGCGACGATGGAAGACCTTGTGAGCACCCGAGTCTATCTCACACGCGCACGGGACATTCGATGTGTACAAAGAGACGCGTATGAAGCATATGAAAAAGCCTAACCCTGGCCTCACGGTCTTGATCGTGAAGGCGCTGGGCCGGGCTGACTTGCTATTCGAGATGGAAGCGATTGCGGTGATCGGCTAGCAGGCGTGCGAAACCATCGCATCGGGATGCTTTTGGGGCTGAAATTAACTGAGAACCGGCCGCCTAGTGGCCAGTGAGGTAGTTTTGCCTGAGCTTGCGGGGATCGTCGGTGTCAGGCTGCCAGCCGTCGAAGAGGCGGGCGCCGTCGAGGGTGCGGACGGGACGGCGCTGTTCGTAGAGGAAGGGGAGGCTGTGGACGACGCGGCTGGTGAGGGCTTTAGGGTCGCCGGTGCAGAGGGCGAGGGCGGCTTCGACCATGGTCTCCATAGGCTCCAGGTTGATGCCACGGCTGATGTTGGTGGAGATGGTGCGTGAGTTCGGCGTGGAGATGGGGCCAGTGGGGGCGAGGCTGTTGACGGCGATGTTGTCGGCGTAGAGCTCCTGGGCGGCGCCGGTGGTGATGCGGTCGAGGAAGGCCTTGGTGCCGCCGTAGATGCAGGCGCCGCCCAAGCCCCTGTAGTTGGGCCCAGGGGGACGCGGCTGGGGTGCGGCCTGGTTGGAGGAGAGGACGAGGATCCAGCCTGCGCCGCGGCGCCGCATGCCGGGGATCATGCTCTTGGCGAGGTCCCAGTGGGCCCAGACGTTGACGAGGACGCCGCGCATGAACCAATCGCGGGGGGTGTCGGCGAAGGGGATGGTGGGACGGTCGCCGCCGAACTCGCGGAGGGCGGCGGCGCTGTGCACCAGGATGTCCGGGGCGAGGCCGAAGGCTTCTTCGGCCTCGCGGACGATGCGTGAGGTATCGTTGGCGGGGTCTTCGAAGTCGGCGGTGAGGGCGATGGCGCGGCCGTGGACGCTGCGCACCATGTCCAGGGTTTCCTGGAGGGAGCCGGCGAGGGCGGTGTTGCGGTGGGTGTCGTCGCGGCCGAGGACGGCGACGGCGGCGCCTTCGGCGGCGAGTCGGACGGCGATGGCCTGGCCGATGCCGCGGCTGGCCCCGGTGACGATGGCGACATGACCGGCGCATTGCTGTCCCATGGGTGGGTGTCCCTCCGAAGATTTTCCCTATTGTACGGCAGGCGCGTTAGGACGAGCGCTGGGATGCTGCCGCGATTGTTTGACAAGCCTCGTCGTTCCCCGCGTGATTTGTGGTCCCGGATTGCTCCGGTGACGGAGCAATCCGGAGGGCCCACCCGCCCGCAAACGTTGTTAGGGGGTACAGGGGCATCCTTACGAGGGACTCAGGGCGAACGAGGTTATGGGCTGATGCGCAGGGAGGCCCCGCTCCGCCAGGTTGCCACGGGCGAGGACGCCCTCGCAATGACGGTGGCGGGCGTGGGTGCGTTAGGGCGCTTGAAGGGGTTACGCGCGCGGGCGGACGCCAGGCTCGGCGCGGAGGCCGGGGATGCCGCCGAACTCTTCCCAGGGACTGAAGGACTCGACGAAGTGGCGGGCCTCTTCTATGGAGGGGAAGCCGTTGTGGGAGCGTTCGGGGGCGTAGCCGCGGGTCTGGGCGACGGCGTCTATGCTGCGAGGGGTGTTGAGGATGAAGCCGACGCGGGTGAGGTCGCCGCTATCAAGCTCGAGCATGAGGTGCTCGCCGGATTTGCTTTCGCGCCAGAAGAGTTTCATAGGGGGACGACCTTGCGAGGCGGGATGCCGGCGGGGGAGACGCCGCCGCCGGATGACCCAGGATAGCACGGTTGGTGCGGGCGGGTGCGGCTAGGGTAGAATGCGGGCGCATCTGCTGTACCAATGGTCGCTGACACTCATAACGGAGGCGGGAGATGGGGAAGCCGCTGGTGATTGACGCGGATGGGCATGTGAATGAGGTTGGGAAGCTGGCCCGCATGGTGGAATTGGTGCAGGGGCCGGTGAAGGGCCGGATCAAGGTTGACCCGCAGAACCCGCTGGTGATGTTGATTGACGGCAAGCCGTGGCCGTCGTCGGTGGGGGCGGGGGCGCCGATGCGGGTGCGCGGGGGAGCGTCGCTTTCGAACTGGCACGAGCAGCCGGAGCGGTATGGGATGTGGGACCCGAAGAAGCGAGTGCAGGACATGGACACGGACGGCATAGACATCGCCGTGCTGTTCCCGGGGAGGTTCGGCCTGGGAGGCCCGGGGCACGCGGAGCGGGAGGTGGCGACGGCGATCGTGCGGGCGTATAACGATTGGCTGCACGAGTATTGCGCGGCGTACCCCGACCGGCTGCGAGGGGTGACGGTGCTGGCGGCGCAGGACGTGGAGGCGAGCGTAGCGGAGCTGCGGCGGTGCGTGACGGAGTACGGGTACGTGGGCGGGACGATGTCCAACTGGAACCATGTGTCGAAGCGGAACCTGGACGATGCGGCGTACGAGCCGCTGTGGACGGAGGCGGAGCGGCTGGGCGTGCCGCTGTGCATCCACAACCAGGGGGCGGTGTACAGCGTGCTGCAGGAGCGGTTCACGACGTACTTGCAGCGCAAGCCGATCAACGATCCCACGGAGAATATGCTGGCGTCGCAGGCGATGATTTTCGGCGGGGTGTTCGACCGGCACCCCAAGCTGCGGGTGGCGTTCCTGGAAGGTGGCGCGGGATGGATCCCGTTCTGGATCGACCGGCTGCATGAGTATTACGAGGAGTTCCTGGAAGGATCGCTGAAGCGCGGGGGGCCGGAGGCGTATTTCCGCAGCGAGCAGTGCTATTTTTCGTTCGAGCTGGAGGAGCGCACGCTGGGGTATGTGTCGCAGATGATCGGGGCGGACAGGCTG
This sequence comes from Dehalococcoidia bacterium, assembly GCA_009693015.1. GTDB lineage: Bacteria > Chloroflexota > Dehalococcoidia > SHYB01 > SHYB01 > SHYB01. The sequence goes on along the minus strand of SHYB01000002.1, from coordinate 15,839 downwards.
CTGTTCGCCACGGACTACCTGCATCACGACGCGAAGTTTCCCGGGTCGACGGAGCCGGTGCGGTTCCGGCACGATCTGTCGCGGGAGGATAAGGTCAAGGTTTTGGGAGGGAACGCGGCGGCATTCTATGGTCTACCGCGAGAGCGGTGAGGGGGCAGGGGCCACATCCCCTGTACCTCTGCCAGAAAGAGGCTTTGCCCTCCCGATTCGCTTCGCTCATACGGGACGAACAGCTTTCCGGACATACCCCAGGGCAGGCTGCTGCCGCGAGTGTGTGGCAAACGTTGTTGCTCCCACCCTCCCGCCCACATATGTTATAAGAGAAGACAGGGGCACATCCCCTGTACCTCTGCCAGAAAGAGGCTTCGCCCCTTTCTGGACATACCCTCTGGACATACCGCAGGAGGAGAAGGGGTGCCACGGCAATGGCAGGCGTTGGTGCGGGATGACGGGGAGATGCGCAATGGGATGGTGCAGTTGTTGGAGGGAGCGCAGGCAGCAGACGTGGGCAAGGAGTGATTGCAGATGCAAATAGGCGTGACGTTTCCCCAGACGGAGATCGGCGCTGATGTGGGCGGAGTGCGGGCGTATGCGGAGGCGGCGGAGGCGCTGGGCTACGACTATGTGCTGGCGTATGACCATGTGCTGGGGGCGGAGGTGCGGTCGCGGCTGGAGTGGAAGCCGACAGGCGCGCGAACAATCCCCTATACGCATGCGGATATGTTCCACGAGCCGCTGACGCTGTTCGCCTACCTGGCGGGGGTGACGAAGCGGCTGGGAATGGCGACGGGGGTGCTGGTGCTGGGGCAGCGGCAGACGGCGCTGGTGGCGAAGCAGGCGGCGGAGGTGGATGTGCTGTCGGGCGGAAGGCTGCGGCTGGGGGTGGGGCTGGGGTGGAACGACGTGGAGTATGAATCGCTGGGGATGGATTTTCATACGCGCGGCAGGCGGGTGGAGGAGCAGGTGGCGGCGCTGCGGGCGCTGTGGACGCAGGAGGTGGTGACGTTCAAGGGGCGGTGGCATGCGATTACGGCGGCGGGGATCAATCCGCTGCCGGTGCAACGGCCGATTCCAATCTGGTTTGGGGGAACGTCGGAGCAGGCGTACAAGCGCGCGGCGCGGCTAGGGGATGGCTTCTTTTTCATTGGGGATGCGAAGCGGCTGGCGGCGACGGTGGCGCAGGTGCGGGGGTGGGTGACGGGGGCGGGACGGGACGCGGCGTCGTTTGGGATTGAGGGGAGCGTGCAATACCGCGAGGGGGAGCTGGAGCGCTTGCGGGCGGAGGTGGAGGGGTGGCGGGCATTGGGAGCGTCGCACGTGACGGTGCAGACGATGCGCGCGGGGTTGCAGGGGGCGGCGGCGCATATCAAGGCGATCACGCAGGCGAAGGCGGCGCTGGCAGCCTCACCCTAGCCCTCTCCATCCGAGATGGAGAGGGTAGGACGCTGCCGCGAGTGTGTGGCAGACGTCGTTGCTCCCACCCACCCGCCCACATATGTTGCAAGAGAAGACGGGGGCACATCCCCCGTACCCTCTGCCAGAGAGGGGCGTCGCCCCTCTTTGGAAACACCCCAGGAGGGGCAGAGAGGCTTGGAGGCAAGAGGATGATGACGGTGGCATTGCAAGACGCGGCGGGGAATGTGGTGGCGGGGGCGAGAGGCGGCACGGTGCAGGCGGGGTTTCTCAAGGGCCTGGTGAACGATTTGACCAACTATTGCACGCAGGGGCTGGACTTATCGCGGTACCCGTGCATGAGCAAGATCAGCCCGTATGGCGTCACGACGCTGCGGCGCGAGGAGATGGGGCAGTTCGTGCGCGAGCTCGTGGAGGTCATGGCGTGGGCAGCGACGGAGTACGGGGAGAAGCAGCACGAAGCTCACAAGGCGGCGTATGAGGGGCTGGTGGCGATGGCGCAGGCGTGCGGGCAGGCGGAGGGGATGTCGTTGAGGATTGTGGGGGAGTAGTAAGAATAAAGCGGCTGCTCCGATCTGATCGGAGCAGCCGCTTTACATATGGCAGGCCGCTATGCCTTGGACTTGGAGGGGAGGCGGATGGAGGCGGTGCCGATGATGGTGGTCTCGTGCCGCTGGTTATCGCCCTTGATTTCGAGGTGGACGAGGTGCTCGCCATTTTCGATGGATTTGGCGGTGACGCGGGCGGTGCACCAGGTGGCGTCGCCGAGGACGTTGAACTTGATGAGCTTGGCGCGGAGCTTGCGGATGAAGCCGTCATCGCCGCACCAGTTGGTGAGCATGTGGATGAGCCAGGCGACGCGCTGTCCGCCGAAATCATAGGCGGCGGGTGCGCCGACTTCGCGGGCGAACTTATCGTCCCAATGGGCGCGCTCGGGAAAGTCGGGGGCGTTGGTCTCGCGGTCGGGGACGTTGGCCTTGGGGTGGGCGCGGACGTAGCGATGGACGATTTCCGAGGCCATGATGAAGGGGCCGCCCCAGGCGGCGGTGAAGGAGACTTCCTCCGAGCTGGTGAGCGGGCCTTTGACGACGTGGGGCAGATTTTCGCCGACCTGGACGTCTTCCCAGTAACGGGGCGTGGCGCCGCGCACCACTTCCATGTCAATATCCGCCATGATCTTCTGGAGCTCTTCGGCGGTGTAGCGGTACTTCTGGAACTCCTTGTGCACGCCGGTCTTGGCGGCGGTGGAGCGCTCGGTGTTGACGAAGTGCATGCGATGGATGGCGAGAAGCTCGTCCTTCTGGTTCCAGAAGCGCTGCTCGGTGACGTTCTCGAAGGAGCGCAGGGCGAGGCTGGAGCGGCGCTCGTTGATCTCGACTTCCTTGGTGGAGCCGCGGATGGCATCGTTATGCTTGATGGGGACGAACCACTCCCATTCCTCTTCCGACCAGAAGCGGTGCAGGCCGGGGAGGCCGCGGAAGCCGCCGGCCTTGGCGCCGCGATGGGCGGGGCCCTGGTTGCAGGTGTAGAGGAAGGATGGGGGCGCGAGGACGGCGCCGAATTTGCTCTTCTTGCCGTAGTCGAGGTTGATCCAGAGGGGGTTGGTATCGCCGATGCCTTCGGCCCACTTGCGGATGCTATCCTTGGCGGCCTCGGAGTTCCAGGCTTCGGAGATGGGGACCTCTTCGCCGATGCGGGCGCGGGCTTTTGCGAGCGCCTCGTCGGTGATTTTGGCGTCAACGTTCAGGTCGATTCCCTGGGTCATGGGTGAGCCTCCAAGAAAGGTGCGCCGCTATTGTAGCAGCGCGTGGGGAAGCGTGCAGGGGGAGGGCTTAGCCCCTGCGGCCTGCGCCGAAAAAGCCGAGGATGGGGAGCTGCCGCGTATCAGTGGCAGCCGTCGTCGTTCCCAGCGTGATTGGTTGTCCCGGATTATTCCGGCGACGGAATAATCCGGAGGGCCCACCCGCCAATGTTGTGAGAGGGAGGCAGGGGCACATCCCCTGCACTCTTGCCAGAAAGGGGCGTCGCCCTCCCGATTCGCTTCGCTCATACGGAACTAACAGATTTCTGGACATACCCTGGGAGGGGAGATGCGGGCCAACCGCGTTTTTCGCAGACGGGCTAGCCCCACAAGCTGGCGGGAAGTTCTAGGCGGTCAAGCTCAGCAGGGAGAGGCTCGGGGACGGGGATGCCGGCCTCTTTGAGGTAGACCTGGAACTGGCGGAGGTGGTGGCCGGAGTGGTTGGTGACGATGCGCCAGAGTGCTTCCACGGTGCAGGGGCCGAAGACGTTGCCGTCCACCTGCTTAGACCAGTCTATGGGGCTTTCCGCCCAGAGGCGGAGCTTTTCAAGGACGGCGGCGGTGTAGTCGCTCAAGGCGCGGGAGGTGGCGATGGCGGCGCCTTCGCGCTTGAAGAGGTGGTCGAGCTCAGGGCGCATGCGGCCGGTTTCGCTCACGGTCTCCAGGGTGAGGTCTGCGAGGCGGAAGATGTGGTAGGCGAAGATGCCGAGGGGCATATCCGACATGCGGTGGCCGGGGGTGGCGGAGACCCAGGCGATGGCGCTGTCAGGGGCGGCGAGGCAGTAGCACTGGGCGACGCCGAGGACGGCGAAGAGCGAGTCGAGGAGCTGCTGTTGGGTGCGGGCGCCGCTGGTGACGAGGGGGACGCCGAGCAATTGGGCTAGCTCACGGGGGCGGTAGCCGGTGACGTGGCGCGCGCCGATGACGGTGGTGGGGACTTCTTTGATGCCGAGGGCGAGCAACTCATCCTTGGCGCCGGCATCGTGGAGGATGTCACGCTGGGTGAAGGGGAAGCCGCGTCGCGAAAGAAACTCTTTCGTCGCTCCGCAGGAGTGTCAGCCAGGGAGGTAGTAGACGCGGATGTCCGGCAGGGGCTGGGGCATGGGGGCCTTTCGTGAAAGGGGAATGCTGTTACCATCATGGGCGATGTGTCAAGGAGGGGGGGGCTTGCGTAGTGTATCAACTTGCCGTTTGCCCCATTGTCCCGGGCCTAGGATGCTGCCGCGCAGCACTGGCTAGCCTCGTTGCTCCCACCCGCCCACCCCTGACGTTATGAGAGGGTACGGGGGCACATCCCCCGTACCCTCTGCCAGAGAGGGGCGTCGCCGCTCTCTGGACTCTCCCTGCTGCCGGGATTCTGCTAGCGAACTGATACACCACTAGGGTTTGGGCCAGAAGCGGGCGCGGGCGTGCTGCTCCAGCTCTTTCTGGAACTTGGGGTGGGCGACGCGGATGAGTTCCTGGGCGCGTTCGCGGAGGGATTTCCAGCGGAGGCGGGCGACGCCGAATTCGGTGACGACGATGTCGGCCATGTAGCGGGGGATGGTGACGGCGGCGCCATCGGCCATCATGGGGATGATGCGGGAGTGGAGGCCATCGTTGGTGGTGGAGGGGACGACGAGGATGGAGCGGCCGCCGCGGGCCATGAGGGCGCCCATGGCCATGACGGGCTGTCCGCCGGGGGCGGAGTATTGCAGGGCGCCGATGCTTTCCGCGGTGGACTGGCCGGTGAGGTCAATGGCGAGGGCCTGGTTGATGGCGACGAAGTTTTCATGCTGGGCGACGACGAGGGGGTTGATGACGTACTCCATGTTGTACAGCTCGAACATGGGGTTCTGGTTGATGAAGGTGACGTCGTCGCGGCCGCCGCCGGCGGCGGTGCTGACGCATTTGCCGGGGCTGAGGCTCTTGTATTTGTTGGTGATGACGCCGCCAGCCACGAGTTTGGTCGTGCCGCGCGGGGTGATTTCGGTGTGCAAGCCGAGGTCGAGGTGGTTATCAAACGCGCCGACGCGGGGGAGCCATTCGGTGATGCCGCCGGCGCCGATCTGGATGGTGTCGCGGCTGTGGACGAGTTTGGCGATGTGGGGGGCGACGGCGACGGCGACGGGCGGGGCGTCTAACTTGGAGGTGCGGGAGATGGTCCAGCCGGTGGGGGCTTCGTTCTCCACGAACCAGTCTATTTCCGTGACGTGGACGAAATTTTCGCCGTAGGTGCGGATCATTTGCTTGTTGACTTCGGCGAGGACGAGCCTGGCGCTGCGGAGGGCCATGGGCTTGTCCCACACGGAGGCGCCGAAGGAGCAGAAGCCGTGTTCGTCAGGCGGGGAGACTTCGACCATGTAGACGTCCGTGGCGTAGGAGGGATTGTGGCCGTATTCGGGCGATTGCTCGGCCCAATCGAGGTTGGCGCGGTAGAGGACGAAGCCATCACGGACGGCGGGGCGGGCGAGGTCGCTGACGTAGCCGCATTCGAGCTGGAAGGATTCGGTCCAGGAGGGGTCGTCGAACCATCCAAAGTCGCGGCCGGGCTGGGGGATGGTGACGCGGACGTTTTTGAGGTCGCCGCGGCGTGAGGCGAGGGCGAGGCCGAGGGCTTCCGGCTCGCGGCCCCGGCAGAGGGCGACGTGGTCGCCGGATTTGACATGGGAGACGGCCTGGCCGGCGGTGGTGAGGCGCTGCTTGTACCAGGCCTGCCAATCGCCGGAGTAGTTGGGCTTGCGGGTGCTGGGGATGTTGTGGAGGCGGTTGAACATGGGTGGATGGCTCCTGGGCCGGGCGCGGCGCTCGTGGCGGGGACGACCCTTTGGACGGGCGCGGCGCGGCGGCGATAGCTTACGGAAGGGTGAGTGTAGCGTTGGGTGCGCGGGGGAGTCAAACGGGAGGCGCTGCCGCCTAGGGGTAACAAACGTCGTCTTTCCCACCCACCCGCCGGCAAAGGTTACGGAAGGACAGGGGCACATCCCCTGTACCCTTGCCAGAGATGGGCTTCGCTCCTCTCTGGACATACCCGAGGAGGGAGAGAGTGTCGCGCATCAGGCGCGGGAGGGGGGCTTTCCCGCATGGCGCGCGCCGGTTTCGCGCATGCCGAGGCCGGCGATGACGACGCCGGCGGGGCCGATGGCGGAGAGCATGAGGGCGAGGCGGAGGCCGCCGCTGAGGTTATCCGCCATGAAGCCGACGATGACGGGGCCAAGGGCGAAGGAGACCGAGCCAACCGCGAGGGAGAAGGCGTAGCCGCTGGCGATTTCGCGGGGCTTGATGCGGGGGAGTTCGTAGAGGATGGCTTGCAGGGGGCCAAGGGGGAAGTAGCAGAGGTAGCCGGCAAGGAAGGAGAGGACGGCGAGCGCGGGGATGGGGAGCGATTGCACCATGCAGACGTACACGAGCGGGGAGATGAGGCCGGCAGGCCAGATGAAGGGGCGGCGGAGGCCAATGCGGTCGGAGAGATAGCTGTTGAGCACGCTGGCGGCGAGGCCGCCGATGGGCAGGAACGCCATGAGCATGGCAGCTTGCCCGCGGCTGAAACCCCGGTCGTCAATGAGGAATGTGGGCCAGAAGGTGATGATGGCGATGAAGGGAAGAATGTTGCCGAGGTTGGAGAGGGCGACGAACCAGAATTCCTTGTAACGTAATGCCGCGCGGAGCGGTTGAAGGTATGCGGTGGCGGATTGGCGCAGGCGCGGTTTGGGGCGCAGGCCGCTGGTTGGGGTTTCTTCCGGGGCATACTCCAGGGCCGGGGCATACTCGGGAGTGCTGCGCTCTTTGCCGAAGAAGAGCCATAGGATGAGGAGGAGGATGGCCATGCAGCCGTAGATGACGTAGACCAATCGCCAGCCGTTGAGCGCGCCGATAAGGAAGGGAATGGCGACGAGGGCAATGCTCTGCCCGACGTTTTGCGCGGCCATCTGGAGCCCGCCGACGAGGGCGCTCTCCCTCTTGGGCACCCATTGGGTGCGCAGCATGGAGATGGCGGGCTGGGTGGCCGACCCGGCAATGGAGAAGAGCAGCCGGGCGAGGAGGATGGTGAGAAAGACGGAGGCCAGGGAGTGGAGGAAGAGGACGACGGCGATGCCGGCGATGGCGGCGGCGAAGACCCACTTGGCGCGCATGCGTACGACGAGGAGGGCGGCGGGGACGGAGAGGAAAATGGAGGCCGCGAAGGCGGCGCCGGAGATCATGCCGGCCTGGCTGTTGGTGATGGTGATCTCGTCACGGATGTAGGGGAGGAGGACGCCGATGGAAAGGGAGACGAAGGAGTTGAGGGGGTAGATGGAGCAGAGGAGGGCGACGATCACCCAGCGGTAGCGGGGAAAGACGGGCGCGGATGCATCGGCTGGCGCAGGCGTGGGGCCGGCGCTCGCGGGAGGAACTGGGGACTGTGCGCTGGCGGATGAAGCAGGCATGTGTGGCTGGCGGGGGGTGGCCGGCTACACATGCTACGGCGCGGCGGGGGCCTTGTATAGCGGCGTTAGGATTAGGAGGATGCTGCCGCGTGCTGGCATGCGTCGCAGTGATGTGCCCTCACCCCAACCCTCTCCCATTGGGAGAGGGGGGAGGATGCTGCCGCTGTTGGGCGCGATAGCTCGTTGCTCCCACCCGCCCACCCACTCAGGTTGCAAGAGAGGAACGGGGGACACCCCCGTAATTCCCCGCCAGAGAGGGGCTTAGCCCCTCTCTGGCACTCACCCTAGGAGGGGAGTTGCCGCGCAGGAGCTGACAGGTGTTGATGCGTGTGTCACCCTCACCCCAGACTCTTCGCTGCGCTCAGAGTGACAGCCTTAGGACTGGATTCCGGCCTGCGCCGGAATGACGGAGGTTCGCTACTTCATGTTTTCGGTATAGGCGGTGCCGATGTGGCCGCGTTCGACGAGGTGGCGGATGGCGGCGTCGTCTTTGCCGAGGAGGTCGCGGTAGACGTAGGCGTTGTGCTCGCCGAGGAGGGGCGGAGGCGTATCAAAGCGCGGGGGGGTGGCGGACATTTTGTAGAAGTGGCCGGGGAAGCGGTATGTGCCGGTGGCGGCATGGTGTTTCTGGTGGAAGAACTCGCGTGCGGCAAGCTGGGGGTCTTCCAAGACGTCTGGGTCTTGGGCGGCCATGCCGGCGGGGACGCCGTGGCGCTGGAGGTGCTCCATGGCGCGGCGGGCGTCCAGGGTGCGGGACCATGCGCTGATGACGGTGTCGAGGGCATCGTGGTTGGCGTGACGGAGGAAGGGGTCGGCGAAGCGGGGGTCATGCTCGAGGGCGGGCTGGGCGATGGCAAGGCAGAGGGCGGCCCATTCGGCGTCAGGGCCGACGGAGATGGCGATCCAGCGGTCGTGCCCCTGACAGGGGTAGAAGCCCTGGGGGGCGCGGATGGGGTCGCGGTTGCCGGTGGAGCCGAGGGCGCGCTTGTTCATTGCGGCGTCCATGATGGGGCCGCCGATCTGGGTGACGAGGTGCTCTAGCTGGCAGAACTCCACGAACTGGCCCTTGCCGGTGCGGTCACGCTCGAAGAGTGCGGTCATGACGGCGTAGGATGCGGTGACGCCGGATGCGGCGTCCATGTAGTTGCCGACGCCGGCGGAGGGGATGTCCTGGCCGGGGTAGCCGCGCTGCCAGAGGACGCCGGTGATGGCGTCGCCGTTGACGCCGAAGCCGAGGTAGTCTTTGTAGGGGCCGGCGAGGCCGAAGATGGGCATGCTCATGTAGATGAGCGCGGGGTTGAGACGTCGCACATCTTCATAGCCGAGGCCGAAGCGGGCAAGCATGCCCACGGCGTTGTTTTCCACGAGGACATCGGAGATGCGGATGAGGTCGTAGAGGATGTCGCGGCCTTCGGTGGTGGTCATGTCCACGGTCATGGATTTCTTGTTGCGGCCCATGCTGTTGAACATGGCGTGGCGGTTCCAGGGCTGGTCTTTGGGGTCGAGATCGGCGTAGAGGGAGCCGAGGTAGCCGAGGCGTTTCACCAGGTCCTTGGTGGGCTTGGCGACGAAGCCACGGGTGTTGGTGATGTGGTGGTTGGTGGATTCGACGCGGATGATTTCGGCGCCGAGATCGCCGAGCATCATGACGGCGTGGGGGCCGGCCCAGATGAGGGTGAAATCGAGTACGCGAATGCGGGAGAGGGGGAGGTTCGCCATTAGATGCACCCCGTGGCGCGGAGCACGGCAAGCTCCTGGGGGGAGAGGCCGAGCGTGCCGCCGAGAACTTGGCTGTTATGCCGGCCGAGGAGCGGCGCGGTGGAACGCAGGGCAAAGCCTTCGCGCTCCAGGCGGAAGGAGGGGCCAGTGTAAGGGAGGAGGCCCGCCTCCGGGTGATCGGCGTGTTGGAAGAAGCCGCGGGCGCTGAGGTGGGGGTCGGTGAGGACGTCCGCCGCGGTATTCACGGGGCAGCAGGCGATGCGGTGCTTCTGGCCTTCTTCGAACGCCTGCTGCTTGGTGCGGTCGCTGAGCCAGGGGTAGAAGAGGAGGTCCATCTCCTCCTTGGCTTCCGGGGTGCTCCAGAAGCCGGGATCGTGGAAGCGCTGGCCGGCCTTGAGGTCAGGACGGCCGATCATGTCCATGAAGCGCGTCCAGCGGGCGGGAGGGGCAACGATGAAGCAGGCGAAGCCGTCGCTGGCGGCGAAGTAGCCGTAGGGCAATGCCGTGGGCAGGTTGGGGACGCGATCGGCTATCTGGCGGGTGTATTGGTAGCCGAGGAGGCCGGTCATGCGGCGATCGGCGCAGGCGGCGGAGACTTCGTAGAGGGAGAGGTCGATGTGCTGGCCCACGCCTGCCCAGCGCTGGTGGAGGGCGGCGCCCATGATGGCGGCGGCAGCGGCCTGGCCGCCGAGGTATTCCATAAGATGGTCGGCCTGCTTGAGCGGCTCGAACTCGGGGTCGCCGGTGCAGGAGGGGAGGCCGCCCATGGCTTCGATGGTGAAGTTGGTGGCCTTCCAATCGCGGTAGGGGCCGCTCTGGCCGAAGTTGCTGATGGAGCACATGACGAGGCGGGGGTTGATTTTGGATAGCGCGGGGTAGTCGAGGCCGAGGCAGGGGAGGACGCGGGGGGCGAAGGATTCGACGAGGATATCGCTTTCGCGGACGAGTTGGCGGATGATTTCCTGGCCGGCGTCTGTCTTGATGTTGACGGTGACGGACTGTTTGTTAGTGTTGAGGTGGAGGAAGAGGCCGGAGCGTTCGGGATGGGGGATGTCGCCGGGGAAGGGGCCTGCGGCGCGGGCAGGGTCGCCGCCGGCGGGACGCTCGATCTTGAGGACGGAGGCGCCGTAATCGGCAAGGAGTTTGGTGCAGTAGGGGCCGGCGATGTGCCAGGTGAGGTCGAGGACGCGGAGGCCGGCAAGGGGTTGCATGGGGTTGGGTCTCTCTCAACAGGCGCTGTGTGCTGGGGGAGTGTAGAGGAAGGCGGGAGGAGGGTCAAGGAAGCGGGGGAGGGCGAAGCAGTGCGGTACACTGCTTCGCCCCTACTTGCGGGCGCCGCTAGAATGACGGGGCGCGTGGCGATTGGGGCGAGGAGCGGCGAAGGGCGTCAGGGGCAGGTGCAGAAAGGAGCATGACGATGGGCCAGGAAGGGAAGGTGGCGCTGGTGACGGGGGCGTATGGGATGCGGAGCATCGGGCGGGCGATTGCGCTGCGGCTGGCGCGGGACGGCGCGGATATTGTGGTGAGCGACATCGAGCATCCGCCGGAGCGGATCGCGGCGGAGGAAAAGGCGGCGGGCTGGCGGGGTATCGAGAGCGTGGCGGAGCAGGTGCGGGCGCTGGGACGGAGGGCGCATACGGTGCGCTGCGATCTCTCGGACGCAAAGCAGATCGAGGCGATGGTGGGGGAGACGGTGGCGAAGATGGGGAGGATCGATATTCTGGTGAACGCGGCGCGGGCGTTTATGCGGCAGGAGAGGGCGCACCTGGTGGATAGCGACGCGGCGGAGTGGGACTGGGTGCAGGCGGTGAACCTGCGGGGGCCGATGCTGTGCTGCAAGTTCGCGGCGCGGGAGATGATCAAGGCGGGACGCGGGGGCCGGATTATCAACGTCTCCACGCACGGGGCGAAGAAGCCGATGCCGGTTTCGGCGGCGTATGCCAGCTCGAAGGCGGGGCTGAATATGCTGACGAAGGTGCTGGCGCTGGAATTGGCGAAGGACCGAATTTTCGTGAACGCGGTGTCGCCGGGGGTGACGAATACGAGCAGGGTGAGCCTGAATGAGATGCGCCAGGCGGCGGATGAGGGGATCAGCTACGAGCAGTATCGCCAGCGGTGGCTGGAAGGGAGGGCGGCAACGATTCCGCTCGGGAGGGTGGCGCTGCCAGAAGAGATTGCGGAGGTGGCAGCGTTTTTGGCGTCGGATTCGTGCAGCTATATGATCGGCCAGATACTGAATGTGGATGGCGGACTGGTCATGGAGTAGCGCCGCCCCCCCCTTGACAGGACGACGCGGGACGTATCAAATACTGCGATACGATTCATGCGTGGGAGAAGAACCGCGAGCCGTGTTGGTTCGTAGTAAGAAGTTTCGTAGTAAGAAGTAAGGTGAGCTACGTTTTCATTCTCTTCCATCAAGTGGCGTGAGGGCAGTGCAGTTCGGACGCATTCCCGACAACAGTTGGAAGCAGTTAGCAGGAGGAGAGTTATGCGAGGTATGCACATTCGGGCGATGTTAGTTCTGACGGTGGCGGTGAGTCTGGTGGTGGCGGCGTGCGGCGGCGGCAGCGACGAGGCGACCACGGCGCCACAGGCGGCGAAGGTTGCGCCGAGTACGGCACCGGCGACGGCACAAGCGCCTGTAGCGACGGCGACGGCGCGGCCGGCGAATACGCCGGTGCCTGCGCCGACGGCGACGCCGGTGCCTGCGCCGACGGCGACGGCAGTGCCGCAGCCGCGCGGGACGCTGAGCTTCGGGATGCCGAGCCTGTCCGGTTCGGTGGGCATCTATCACAGCAGCGGGTCAGCGCACAACTACATTGACGGAGCATACGACCCGGTGATCGGCACGGACGCCAACAGGAAGGATGACCCCACGCGCGGCTTCGCCATGTCATGGCAGGTGAGCGCGGACGGGAAGGTGTGGACGTTCAAAACGCGCGACGACGTCTTCTTCCACAATGGGGTGAAGGCAACAGCTTCCGATGTGGGCTGGTGGGTGCTGGCTATCCGGGATAACAAGGACGTCACCGTATCCGCCAAAGGGCCATTCGCGCGCGACGTGGTGGATGCGAAAGCGCCGGACGCCAACACATTGGTGTTGACGCTGGCGAATGCCAATTACTTCTGGCCGTTCACCTACTTCGCCATGGGCGGGTGCGGCGGGTCTCCGTGCATGTTGAACAGCCAGAAGCACTTCGAGGCGGTGGGGATCGGCGGGTACAACAAGAACCCGGTGAGCAGCGGGCCGTTCAAGATCACCGACATCCAGGTCGCCTCAAAGGTCACGATGGAGGCGATTGACAAGCACTGGTTCTGGGGCGTTCCCCGGGTGAAGACGCTGGTGTTCCAAGAGATACCCGAGGACGGGACACTGACGGCGGCGCTGCGGACGAACCAAATTCAGATAGGTGCGGTAAGCCGCTCCAGCGCGAGCATCGTGAAGGGTGATTCCAACCTGCGGCTGATCTCCCGCGCGGGCGGGACGATCAACTACCGCATGGAGCAGTCGTGGGTGACGGAGTACCCGGGCTACGGGAAGAACCCGCTGGCCGATGTGAACGTGCGGCGGGCGATGAACTTCCAGGCCATTGACCGGACGGTACTGGCGACGAACTTCATGAAGGGGTACGCCATACCTTCAGTGAACTACCCGGCGAACCAGGGCGATCCTTCGTACGAGAAGATCCCCGTGCCGGCCTTCGACGTGGCGAAGGCGAAGCAGATGCTGGCGGCGGCGGGCTATCCCAACGGGTTTGCGATAGACATGCACATCTGGACGCCGCCTACGCAGCCGGAGCTGCCGGAGATCTTCGAGGCGATGGCGGGGATGTGGGAGAACATCGGCATCAAGGTGACGCGCAGACCGATCTCCCAAGCCTCCTACTCACAGGTCTACCTGATTCCCAAGAAGTTCGACCGGCCGTCCGTGTCGGGGATGTACTCGCTGGGGCTGTACCGGTTCAGCGCGAACCAGGGAGCATCGGCGTTTGAGGAGGCGGGGCAGTTCCAGACGTCCAGGGACAAGGTGATGGAGCAGAGAGTGGCGGACTGGAATGCATCGAAGACGCTGGAGGCGTACAATGCGGCAGGCAAGGGCGTGATGAAGGACTACGTGGACCAGGTGATCTCCACGCCCGCGGTGCTGGACTACACGGCGCTGTGGGGCGCGCGGGCCGACCCGAGCGTGATTCCTTCATGGTTTGAGGTGACGAAGGACAACATCGCGTGGGGGTTGTTCCGCGCGGGGTTGAACGAGAAGAAGGGCTTCTAGAGTAAGAGTTGAGGATCGACGGACCGTGCCCGCCCCGGAACTGGGGTGGGCACGGTTTCCTCATATTCGGCGTGCGGGGCAAGTCGCCGGACCCCTTGGGAAACCGGCGGAAGGCAGCAGAGTGGAGAGATGGAGGATATATGCGAGCAGTGAACCTTCGAATGGCAGTTCTGCTGGCACTGGTGACGATGCTGGTGACGGCGGCGTGCGGCGGCGGTGATGAGGAGGCGACGACCGCGCCGGCGACCAGAGCGCCGGCAGCAACGATGGCGCCCCAGGCGACGCAGGCGCCGACGGCTGTTCCCACGGCGCGGCCGACGAATACGCCGGTGCCCCCGCCCACTGCGACGGCGGTGCCGCAGCCGCGCGGCACATTCCAGTTTGGCCTGCCGGACATGTCCAACTACCAGGGCATCTACTACGTGACCGGCTCGCCGCACCTGTACCAGGATGCGTTCTACGATCCGGTCATTGGGACAAATGCGACGAACAAGGACGATCCAGCGCGCGGCATCGTGAGTTCCTGGCAGCTGGATACCACGGGCACGGTGTGGACATTCAAGACGCGCGATGGGATCAAGTTCCATAACGGCAATGTGGCGACTGCGGCTGACGTGGCCGGCACCATTCTGACGGTGCGAGACAGCAAGGACATCATCATCGCCTCGCAAGGCCCGATGAAGCGCGAGGTGAAGGACGTTACCTCGCCGGATAACAACACGGTGGTGCTGACGCTGACGAGCCGCAATGCGTTCTGGCCCTTTGTGTACATGGCCGTCGGCGGTTGCGGCGGGTCGCCGTGCTTCTTGTGGGACATGAAACACTTGAACCAGGTAGGCGCGGGCGGCTACAACAGGCAGCCGATCGGAAGCGGTCCATACAAGGTCGTCAACATCCAGCCGGGGCAGTCTATCACCTTGGAAGCCACGGAGAACCACTGGTTCTGGGGCACGCCTCGGGTGAAGACGCTGGTCTACAACGGCATTCCTGAAGACGGGACGCGGACGGCGGCGCTGCGCACGAACCAGATACAACTGGCGACGCTGAGCCGCTCTGACGCGGTGGCGGTGAAGAATGATACGAACCTGCGTATCATCTCCCGCGTCGGCGGGACGATCAACTACCGCATGGAGCAGGAGTGGGTGGCGGAATACCCGGGCTACGGCAAGAACCCGCTGTCGGATGTGCGGGTGCGCCAAGCGCTGCAGTTCTACGCCATTGACCGGGATACGCTGGCGAACCGGTTCATGAAGGGCTTCGCCACGCCGTCCGTTGATTGGCCGGCTAATCAGGGCGATCCTTCCTACAAGAAGCACCCCGTGCCCGCGTACGATCCCGCCAAGGCGAAGCAGATGCTTGCCGACGCTGGATTCCCACGAGGCTTTGAGCTGGACATGTACGTGTGGGTGCCGCCCACACAGCCGGAGCTGCCAGAGATCTTTGAAGCCATGGCCCAGAACTGGGAGGCCATTGGCCTGAAGATCACCCGCAAGCCGATGCCGCAGGCCACCTGGTCGGCGAGCATCTCCATCCCCAGGAAGTACGAGAAGCCGAGCGTTGCCGGGATGTTCTCCCTGGGGCTGTACCGGTTCGGGGCCAATCAGGGATCGACGGCGTTCGACAAGACGTCACAGTTCCAGATGAGCGACGACCAGGTGCTAGGGCAGAAGGTGCGCGACTGGCTAGGTGTGGCGAATTTGGAGGAGTACATCAAGGCCGGCCAGGTGGTATCGCCTCTGCTTACCGAAGCTGTTGTGGCGACGCCCGCAGTGCTGGACTACACAGCGCTGTGGGGTGTGAGGAACGATCCTACCGTGGTGCCGGTATGGTTCCAGGTGACGCGGGACAACATCGCGCTGGGTCTGTTCCGAGTCGGGGTGAACGAGAAGGCAGGGTACTAGGCAAGTAGACATAACCTCTGCGAGCGCAGGGGGACAAAGAGCGCCCGCCTCTGGCGGGCGCTCCTGTTTTATTGGGGGATGGCATCGCGTGCTTGACATGGCGCGAGATTTTCGCAAGGATAGGCGGCGCCCCGACATGCGGACGCGCAGGGGTGCGCGCGCTCGAATGGCGAGTTGCGGCGTGCAGCGAGATACGTGGAATGGGACGATGGTTCGTGAAGACGAAGAAGGAGTTCGCATGCGGACGGTAAGGCTACGGATGGTGTTGATGCTTGCGGTTGTGGTGAGCTTGGCGGCAGCGGCGTGCGGCGGCGGGGATGAAGCGG
>SHYB01000059.1 GCA_009693015.1 Dehalococcoidia bacterium | reverse complement strand
GAGACAGCGGGCTAACCATGGTGCGGCGCGCGTGCAGCGCACGCAAGCTGCGCAAAAAGTGATTCCCCTCGACAATGCTGGTACGCCCGATCCGCCGCGTCAGATCTTCGCTGCCCCCGTAGGGACTGCCTCCTTCTGCCCTTGACTCCTACCTGGTCGCATCCTACGCTTCCTGTGCCACCATAATCTGCTCTACGCCCAATCATGCCGCCTTGCCATGCTGCCTTGCTAAGCCGCCTTGCATGTATGTGCCGTGCCAAAGGGAGGTCTCCCATGCCCACCGCCTGGTTACACCACCGCCGCTTCACCTGGCTCTCCATCGCCGTCTTCTTCCTCGGCGCCGGCCTCATCGCCGGGCCGGTCATCGCCGGCGTAGCCCAGGCCAATAACGGCGATATCGGCCTGCTCAAGGGGTGCGTCAGCAAGCGCACGGGGAACATGCGCCTGAAACCCATTGACCAGACCTGTTCCGTGCGGGAGAACGAGGTGACGTGGAACACGCTGGGAGAACAGGGTATCGCCGGGGCGCAAGGCGGACAGGGGACGCAGGGGGCGCAAGGGCTGCAAGGCCCCGCTGGCTCTGCAGGGCCCCGTGGCGTGCAAGGGCCTCCTGGGGAGCCTGCCTCCCTGAAAAACGTCTGGGGCATCGGCGGCAATACGGAAATTGACCCATCCAACCAGTACCTGGGCACCAACGACCGCACCCCGCTGGAAATCCGCGTGAACGGCAGCCGCGCGGCGTCCTTGCAGCCCACGGGCGGCGTGCCCAACATCGTGCTGGGCGCGGCGACTAACCAGGCGCAGGAAGGCGTGACCGGCGCTGCCATCGGCGGCGGCGGCCCCCTGCACCGCGTCACCGACGATTTTGGCGTGATCGCCGGCGGCGCGGAAAACATCGCTGGTGACGGTGACGGCGCACCCGGCAGCGCCGCCTACGCCACCGTAGGCGGCGGGCGCAACAACGCCGCCTTGGCCGCCAACAGCACCGTGAGCGGCGGGCGCAACAATAAGACCAGTAATAGCTTCGCCACCGTCGGCGGCGGGCTGGCCAACACCGCCAGCCAGACCTACGCCACCATCGGCGGCGGCCGCGACAACGTCGCCCCAGGCGAAGGCGCTGTCGTTGCCGGCGGCGGCTTCAACACCGCCAGTGATACCTACACCGCCATCGCCGGCGGCCAGAACAACTCCGCGTCCGACCCCTATGCTGCTATCGCGGGCGGCCAGAACAACTTTGCCCGCAGCCCCTACTCCGCCGTGGGCGGCGGACGCAACAACGCCGCTATCGGCGAAAGCTCAGCGGTATCCGGCGGCGCCTTCAACACCACCACCGGCCCCAGCAACGTCATCGCCGGAGGCCATCGCAACAACTCGAGCGGCGGCTACTCCGCCATCGGCGGCGGCCAGGGTAACACCGCCGCAGGCGCGGGCTCCGTCGTCCCTGGCGGGCAAGACAACGTCGCCGCAGGCGCGGGCAGCTTCGCCGCGGGCGCCAGCGCACGCGCCGTCCAGGACGGCACCTTCGTCTGGGCTGACAGCAGCGGTGAGAGCTTCTCCTCCACGGCGCAGAACCAGTTCGCCGTGCGAGCCACCGGCGGCGTGCGCATCGTCACCTCCCCCCAGGGCAACGGCGTCAAGCTTGACCCTGGCAGCGGCGCCTGGGCCAACCTCAGTGATGCCTCCTCCAAGAGCAACATCGCCCCGGTGAGCCCCAGCGATGTCCTCCAGAAAGTCGCCGCGCTCCCCGTCAGCACCTGGAACTACAACAGCCAGGACCCTTCCATCGTCCACATGGGCCCCACCGCGCAGGACTTCCACGCCGCCTTCGGCCTGGGCGGCGATGCTACCCACATCAGCACCATTGACCCTTCCGGCGTCTCCCTGGCAGCCATCCAGGGCCTCTACCAGTTGGTGCAGCAACAGGGACAGCAGATCCAGCAACTCCATGCCCAGCTCGCCGCCGGTGATGACGCGGGAAACAGCAGCATCGCCGTCCCCTCTTGGAACGCCGTCTCCATGCTCGCGGGCAGCGTCATTGTCCTCGGCCTCTTCGCCGTGCACCGCCTGCGCGCCCTCCTCGCCCTGCGCCGATTATTCGCCGCCGCATGACCCCCCGCCGCCGACGGCACATGGATTGGAGTATCATGGGCAACCACCACACGGAAAGTGAGGCGCAACCCAGGTGCAGCTAGACTTCGCCTTCCTCTGCGACTACGCCGATGCCGGCAACAAAATCAACGCCCTGGGCATCGGCTTCGATACGATCTTCGCCAAAGAGGCCCCCGCGGTGCATCCTCTCTTCTTCGTCGTGGTGCAACTGCGCGCCTCCGCCGCGGAAACGGGCAATCAACCCTTCACCCTGCACCTCATTGATGCTGACGGGCTCAACGTCATGGACCCCATCCAGGCCAGTCTCAACATCGCACCCCCTCCGGCGGGGGTGCGGGAAAACATCGCCCGGCTCGCCATTCGCCTGAACAACATCAACTTCCCCAAGTTCTCTGACTACGCCGTGCGCGTGCTCATCCAGGGCCGGGAGGTCGCCAGCCTGCCCATTCGCGTTGCCAAGACGCCGCCGCCGCAGTAACCCGCATCAAGGAGCATCGTATGCCCGCCAGCCGCGTCCCCTACGTCAAGAAAGAAGACCTCGCCCCTGCCGCTCAAGGCGCATGGGACCGCATCGCCAGAGGCCGGGGCATGGTGCACCCCAACTACCAGCAGTTGCTCAACAGCCCCGAGCTTGCCGCGCGCGTCTGCGCCGTGGGCGACTATATCCTGCACGAATCGAAAATTCCCCGCGTGGACCGCGAGCTCTCCGTCCTCACCATCTCTCGCGAACTCAACTGCCAGTTTGAGTGGAGCGTCCACGAACCTATGTCCAAGGCCGCCGGCGTGCGCCCTGAAGCCGTGGACGCCGTGCGCCACCGCCAGTACGAAAGGCTCACCCCCCGCGAGCGCATCTTCGCCGATTTCTCCCGCGAGGTGCTCAAGGACAACGTCTCTGACGCCGCCTGGAACGCCATGGAGAAGATTCTGGGACGCCAGGCCACCGTGGACTTCGTCATCCACGTCGGCTTCGTCGCCATGATCTGCTACTGCATGGACGCCTTCAAGCTGGACCTGAACCCCGGCATGCAGCCGCTGCTGCCCATCCCCTAGGGAGCCACCGCATGGCCCGCCTGCCCTACCTCGCGCTGGACGACCTGCCCCCCGCAGACAGGCACGCCTGGGAGCGCATCAAGCGCGGCCGCGAAGGCGCGTTCAGCATCTACCGCCTCATGCTCAACAGCCCTGAGGCCGCCGCCCGCGTGGCCGAGGCAGGCGATTACCTGGTGTTCCACGCTGGCTTTCCCCCAATGGAGCGGGAGCTAGTCATCCTCACCGTGGCCCGCGAGCTCAACTGCCAGCACGAATGGACGATCCACCAGCCTATGGCCCTCCAGCGCGGCGTGCGCCCCCAAGCCATCGAAGCGATCAAGTCCCGCCGCTATGAAACGCTTGCGCCCCAAGAAGCGCTGTACGCTGACTTCACCCGCCAGGTGCTGAAAAACAACGTCACGGACGCCGCATGGAACGCCCTGGCGCAAGCCGTAGGCCAGCGCACCGCCGTAGACTACACCCTCGTCATCGGCTTCACCGCACTCATCTGCTACTGCATGGACGCCTTCCGCGCCGACCTTCCCCCCGGCACACAGCCGCTGCTGCCTATCCCCTAGGAGACCTGCATGGCGCGCCTTCCCTACATCACCCGCCGCGACGACCTTCCTCCAGAGAATCGCGACGCCTGGGACCGCATCCAGGCGGGGCGAGGCCAGGTCTACCGCAACTTCCAACTCATGCTCAACAGCCCCGAGCTTGCCGCCCGCGTCTGCGCCGTCGGCGATGTTCTCCTCCACTCTCCCACCCTGGACAAGCCCCTGCGTGAGCTGATCATGCTCGCCGTCGCCCGCGAGCTCAACTCCCAGTACGAATGGAGCGTCCACGAAGCGCCCGCCCTCGCCTCCGGCGTCCGCGACCACGTCATCCAGGGCATCAAGCACCGCGCCTACAAGGGTTTTCTCCCCAAGGAGAAGGTCTTCGTAGACTTGGCCCGCGAGGTGCTCGGCAGCCGCCTCTCTGACGGCACATGGCTCGCCGTGGAGCACCTCCTGGGACGCCAGGGCGCCGTAGACGCCGTCCTCTTTATCGGCCAGGTAGCCCTCATCTCCCGCTTCCATGACGCCGTCCAGCTCGACCCCGATCCCGGCATGCAGCCGCTCCTCCCCATCCCCTAGCCTGGACACGCCGCCCTCCACAACACCTCATCGCCCTTCCCATAGCTCGCGAGCCATCTCCTGCTGTACACTGGACATTGATATAGCTGCTAGACGCATCTTCATCGCATCGGAGGGTACTGCCCATGGCGCTCTACGTCGTCAAACACCAGCACAAAGCGGAGACCTGCCCCGCCAAGGACCCCAAGATGGGCGCGATGCTACTCAAGCACATCAGCAAGCCCAACGCCGCCACAATGGGCGTCAACATCATCAGCGATGCCGTGGTGGACGGGCAGCACACCTTCTACATCATCTGCGAAGCGGCGGACAAGGCTAAGGTGCAGGGCTTCATGACGCCCTTCGCCCAGGCGGGCAGCGTGGAGATCATGCAGTCCTCCACCTGCGAAAAAGTCGTCGCCAACCGCGGCTGCTAACCATGGCACCACTCTCTGAAAAAGTCCGCGCCTTCCTCGCCGAGCAGCACGCCGCCGTCCTCACCACCTTCCGCAAGGACGGCGCGGCGCAGATGAGCATAGTCTTCTGCGGGCTCTACCAGGGCACCGCGGCCTTCACCACCACCGCCGACCGCGCCAAGCTCATCAACCTCAAGCACGACCCCCGCTGCTCCCTCCTCATCTCCAAGCGCGATTGGTGGGGTTATGTCGTCCTGGAAGGCCGCGCCCGCCTCCTCAACCCCGGCAAAACGGACGCCGCGACCCTCCGTACCGCCTTGCGCGATGTCTACCGCGCCGCCGCAGGCAAGGACCACCCCAACTGGCAGGAGTATGATGAGGCCATGGTGCGGGAGAAGCGCTCCGTGGTCATGATCGTACCGGAGCGGGTCTACGGCCCCGCCGCCTGATTCGGCCTCGCCTCTTACCCTGCACACGAATGTCTTCTTGTCGTCTCGCCGCCTCCCGCCGATCTTCCCTCATGGCAGCACGCCGCACTACTTGTCTTCCCTCTCGGGCCCCACGTCGCCAGGTTCAGGAGCTAACCTATCTACAATTGCCGCGTTGCTCATTTCGATTCGTTCGCCTGAAGCATCTTGCACAACAGACCCACCCATGCCCGCGCACTGCGCCGTAGAGGAGGATTCCATATGAACATCCTGAAACACATGAGTCCCAAGGCTTTCAAAGCCATGAGCGCCGCAGGGAAAGCCGTCACCGTACTTTCCGCCGCCGGCATCGTCGCTGGCGCCGGCCTGCTCTTGATCTCCCTGAACGAGGGATCAGTCCGCAGCAGCGCCGATTCCCAGGAAATCGTGGCGAGGCAAAAAGCGGACGCGTCCATCAACGCCGCGCTGGGCACGGAAATCGGCGCGCGCCTGGCCGGCGATGCCGCCGCCACCAGGGCTTCCAGCGACTACACCAACGACGGCATCGCCAAAGAAGCTTTGGCACGCCAGTCGGCCCTCTCCCTAGAAACGGCAGCGCGCCAAAAGGTGATAGCCGACGAGTCCGGCGCCCGCCAGCAAGCCGTCGCTGCTGAATCCGCCACCGCCAGACAGTACACCGATTCTGCCGTAGCCACAGAAGCCGCCGCCCGTCAGCAAAGCATCCCCGCCGCCCTCGCCACCGCCAACTCCTTCACCACCACTGCCCTCACAAAGGAGACCGCGGAC
>SHYB01000023.1 GCA_009693015.1 Dehalococcoidia bacterium | reverse complement strand
ACCTTGCCGGGCCGCGCGCCCGTATCGCGCCCGTGGTCCATCACCACCTTGCCCCCCACGATCAGCGCGTCGTAGCCTTCCGCTCGGTTCGCCAGGCGGCTCTCTCCGCCGGGGAAATCGTTGAGGCGCTCCGTGGGCAGCCACGCCAGCTTCTCCAGGTCGAAGATCACGATGTCCGCGGGCAGCCCTTCGCGGATCTGGCCGCGATCGTGCAGGCTGTACAGCGCCGCGGGGATCGCCGTCAGGCGGCGGATGGCCTCCTCCAGCGTCATGAGCTTCTCATCGCGCACCCAGTGGCTGAGCAGAAACGTGGAATAGTACGAGCCGCTGAGCCTGTCCGTATGCGCACCCGCGTCGGAAATCCCCGCGATGGCGAACGGGCTGGTGATAATCTTGGCCACGGACGCCATGTCCCCGTTGCGCGTACCGATGAACGAAAACTCCGCCTCCAGGTTTTCGTCCGCCGACCAGTCCAGCAACAGTTCCACGGGCTTCTTGCCCAGCGCCGCGCCGAGCTCGCCCAGGCGCTTGCCCTGGTGCTGCGCGTGCTTCCCCGTCTTGCTCTTCACGAACGCCACGTTGGGCAACTGCCGCGAGGGTATCTCCGATCCGTTGGTCTTCTCCATTTCGGCCACCAGCGCCGTGCGCGTGGCCCCGTTGCGCATGGCGGCGATTGCCTTCTCTCGCGGCAGCGAGAGCACCTCCAGCCACTTGGGGTACTTATCGAAGGAGCTTGGGCTGGAGAGGTTGAACATGGAATCCAGCCGCTGGTAGCGCGTCACGCCGTACACCTGCGCCCCCAGGCGCTGCGCCCGCTCCATGAACGCGATCTGCTGCTTCCACACCGTCGGTCTGTCCCAGGAGTGCGACAGCTCATTAAAGTTCACCGGCCGCCCGCTCACCAGCGACATCTTGATGAGCAGATCTTGGTCCGATTGCGAGAAGGCGTCCGGCCCGCGCACCGCCGTCTCCGAGATGATCTCTAACCCGCCCACGTGGAACTCGCTCAGCGCCGAAGAAAGCTCGATAACTTCCGCGTGGCTCGCCTTGCGGCTGGGCACGGGCGACCCGTCCCAATCGTAGTGCGTAGGCGAAAGCGACGTAGTGAAGCCGAACGCCCCCACCTGCATCGCCTCGCGCACCAGCGCCTTCATCTCCTGCACCTCGTCGGCGTTGGCCTCGCGCTTGCCCGCGTCTTCGCCCATGACATAGCGGCGCAGCGCGGAGTGACCCACCATCGTCGCCGCGTTGATGCCCAGAGGTATCCCGCTGATCCGGTCGAGATACTCCCCGAACGACTGCCACTTCCAGTCCACGCCTATCTCCAGCGCGCGCAGGTTCATCCCTTCCACCCGCGCGAACATCCTGGCGACAAAATCGCGGTCTTGCGGGCGGCATGGCGCAAGGGTGAAGCCGCAGTTGCCCATCACCACCGTGGTGGCGCCGTGCCAGGGGGAGCACGTCATCAGCGGGTCCCACAGAATCTGCGCATCGTAGTGCGTGTGAATATCCACGAACCCCGGCGCCACGATCTTCCCTTCCGCGTCAATCACCTTGGCCGCGTCCTTGCCCAGGTTCCCCCGCGCCACCACGCGCCCGTCCTTCACCCCCACGTCCGTCCTGCACGAAGGCAGGCCCGTGCCGTCCACCACCGTACCGTTCTTGATAATGAGATCGTAAGCCATGCTGCTGCGCTCCCTTCCCTGGTCAGGACGGCGCGTACCGCGCCGCTTGTGCCGAGCATAGTGACGCGCCCTTCAGGTGTCAAGGGAGTGGCGTTGCTTCGAGGATAGGGTGCGTCCGTTGCCTTCTGGAGGAGTGCAGAGGAGGCTGAGCCTCCTCTGACGAGGTTCACAAGGGGTGTCCCCTTGTTCTTCCCCCATAACGTCTGTGGGTGGGCGGGTGGGAGCAACGACGATGGTCACTGGTACGCGGCAGCGCACCACCCATCCAACAACCTCCGCGCTCGCCGCAACAATCAACAGAGCGCCGCCGCGCTGTCCCCCTTCAGGCGCCGCTGCTATAATCACACCCCATGAGCGAATCGCAGGCAACCTTCAAGCGCCGCCTCGCCAAGGCGCTGGCATCTCCCACGCTGGAGACGGCCCTCAACCGCACGCTGCCCAATCGCCGCGTCGCCCGCGCCAAGGCCTTCTCCCAGGTGGACTTCGCTGCCCTCCGCACCGACCTGCAATCGCGCAAACGCGCCGCCATTGACCAGATGCCGGAGCTGGTGCAGCAGTTCACCGAGAAGGCCCAGGCCGCCGGCGCCGTCGTCCACATCGCCCAGACGCCGCAAGACGCCCGCGCCATCGTCAGCGAGCTGGCGAAACGCCACGGGGTCAAGCTCGTGGTCAAGAGCAAGTCCATGGCTACCGAAGAGATCGACCTCAACGAGCACCTGGAGGCGCAGCACATCGAGGTGGTGGAGACCGACCTGGGCGAATGGATCGTCCAGCTTGCCGGGGAGAAGCCCTCGCACCTCATCACGCCCGCGCTGCACAAGACCCGCGAAGAGGTCGCCGAGCTGTTCACCAGGGTCACCGGCGAGTACGTCCCGCCTGACATCCCCACCATGGTCGCCATCGCCCGCAAGCGCCTTCGCCAGAAGTTCATTGACGCGGACATGGGCATCACCGGCGCCAACGTCGCCATCGCCGAGACGGGGTCGCTGGTACTGGTGAGCAACGAAGGCAACGCGCGGCTCGTTTCCACGCTGCCGCCGGTGCACGTCGCCATCCTGGGTATAGAAAAGGTCGTCCCCACCATGGACGATGCCACCGCCGTGCTGCGCGTCCTCTCCCGTTCCGGCACGGGGCAGACCGTCACCACCTACATCTCCTACATCACCGGCCCCAGCCGCACCGCGGACATCGAGCTTTCCCTCACCGTCGGTGTCCACGGCCCCAAGGAAGTGCATATCATTTTGCTGGATAACGGGCGCACCCTCATGCGGGAGCGCCCCGAGTTCCGCGATGCGCTGGACTGCATCCGCTGCGGCGCCTGCCTCAACGCCTGCCCCCCCTTCCAGGCGGTGGGCGGCCACGCCTTCGGCTACAAATACACCGGCCCCATTGGCCTCGTGCTCACCGCCTTCCACCACGGCTACGAAAATGCCGAGGGGCCGCAGACCCTCTGCCTGGGGTGCAACGCCTGCGAGACCGTCTGCCCCGCGGGCATCGACATCCCCCGTATGATCCTGGACCTGCGCCAGGAGATGCGCGAAGGGGAAGCGCCCGGCCTGCTCAAGGGCCGTCTGCTCGATTTCCTCACCTACCAGCAGAAGCCGGGCGCCATGGTGGGCCTGGCGCGTTTTATGCAGCTCCCCTTCCAGCGCCCCGAAGGACTCCTGCATATCCCCGGCGTCACCGGCTGGCGCAGCCTGCCGCGCATCCCTGGTCGGAGCTTCTACGCCAAGCATCGCCCCGGCAGCGTCTTCCCCCCCACCAATCGCGTGCCCTCCGCCATCGCCGGCCGCGATCTGCTCTACTTCCCCGCCTGCATCACCGACAACCTCCTGCCCGATATGGGCGACGCTGCTGTTGAGGCGCTCACCGGCCTGGGAGCGCGGGTAACGCTGCCCGCGCGGGCGCAGTGCTGCGGCCTGGCCCACATGAACTCCGGCGACCGCGCCACCGCAACGCGGCTCGCCAAGGAAACCATCGCCCTCCTCGAGCAGTCCACCGCGCGGCATATCGTCAGCACCTCCGCCTCCTGTACCGTCGCCATGACCCAAGACTACCCCCATCTGTTGCGCGACGAGCCCGAGTGGGCCGCACGCGCCGTGAAATTGGCGGAGCGCATCACCGATTTCACCCGCTTCATAGACGGCGAGGCCCAGCTTGCGCCTGGATCTCTCTCCGGCGACGCTGGCTCCAGCGGCGCTGGCCCCGGCGCAGGCGACGTCACCTATCACGACGCTTGCCAATCCTGCAACTGCCTCAAGGTGAGCGCCCAGCCTCGCCGCCTGCTGTCGCAGGCCCTGGGCGCGACGATCAACGAAATGCAGGAATCCAGCGCCTGTTGCGGCTTCGGCGGCACCTTCTCCCTGGACTATCCCAAGATATCCCAGCGCATCCTGGGCCATAAGCTGGACCACATTGCCGAGACCGGCGCACCCGTGGTGGTCACCGACAACCCTGGGTGCATCATGCACCTGCGCGGCGGGCTAGCGGCCGCGGGCAAGAAAACACGCGTCCTACACCTCGCCGAACTCATCGCCGAACGCCTCCCCAGGACCTAAGGAGTCTCCCATGCCGCACCCCCATCTCGCCCGCGCCGACGCTTCCGTCCTGGTCGTCGTCGACTTCCAGGAGCCGTTCGCCAAAGCCATGTCGGAGCGAGCCGCCGTTGCCAAGAACATCGTCACCATGGCGCGCGTGGCCCATGCCGCCGGCCTGCCCGTGATCGTCACCGAGCAGAACCCCGAGAAGCTGGGGCCTACTACCCCGGAAGTCCGCGTCGTGCTGGAGGAGCTTGGCTTGTACCACCCCATCGGCAAGATGGCCTTCTCCTGCTGCCAGGCGGACGGCTTCGTGCAGCGGGTGTACGACAGCGGGCGCGATACGCTGCTCATCACCGGCATGGAAGGCCACATCTGCGTGCAGCAGACCGCGCTCGAAGCCATGAGCCTGGGCTACAAGGCCCACGTGGTGCGCGACGCCGTCACCTCGCGACGCCCCCACGATCTGGACGCGGCCACCGAGAAGATGCGCCACGCTGGCGCCGTCATCTCCACCACGGAGATGGTGTGCTACGAGCTGCTCGGCGCCGCGGGCACGCCGCAGTTCAAAGCGGCGATGCCCTTCCTTAAGTGGTGACGCCAAAAAAGCGCCGACGCCCGCCCGTTTCACCCGCCGTTGCTCCTCCACCCCGTAGCATGCTCCAGCGCCCGCTCCACGTTTCTTCGATGTTGCGCTGCCGCTGCCCCGCCCCACGCTGGCTTGACCCCACACGCCGCCACGTGCATGTAACACGCTTGTAACAAACATGAAACACCCGCGAAATCCCTACCGGGCATCATGCCTCGTAGTTTCACCGCGGCCGCATTACGCGCTGCATCGCCACTGATGCCCGCGTCAAGGCCGCCAGTCCAAGGAGGGTTTTGCATGGTTAACTCGGGCGATACTGGATGGCTGCTGGCCTCATCGGCCTTGGTGCTGCTGATGACACCGGGCTTGGCGTTCTTCTACGGCGGCCTCGTGCGCCGCAAGAGCGTCGTAGGCGTCATCATGCACAGCGTCATGTCCATGGCCATCGTCAGCGTGGTATGGGTGCTGTGGGGCTACACCCTGGCCTTCGGCCCTGACGCCGGGCATTTCATCGGGAACCTCGACTACCTCGGCCTGCGCAACGTCTCGCCTACCCAAGCGAACGAGTTCTACTCGGCAAACGTTCCGCACATGGCCTTCGCCATCTTCCAGATGATGTTCGCCATCATCACCCCCGCGCTCATCACCGGCGCATTCGCCGAGCGCATGAAGTTCAGCGCCTTCTGTCTCTTCACCGTGCTCTGGGTAACCATCGTCTATGCTCCTCTGGCCCACTGGGTCTGGGGCGGCGGCTGGCTCTTCACCTGGGGTGTTCTCGACTTCGCCGGCGGCTCCGTGGTCCACATGAACTCCGGCGTCGCCGCGCTCGTGGCGGCCTTCATCATCGGCAAGCGGCTGCGCCACGGCGAAGAGCCTATGGACTCCCATAACGTGCCCTTCGTCATGCTCGGCGCCGGCCTGCTGTGGTTCGGCTGGTTCGGGTTCAACGCCGGCAGCGCATTAGCGGCAACAGGAGGCCTCGGCGGCGGCGCCACCCTCGCATTCATGGTGACAAATACCGCAGCGGCCATGGGCGCAATCACCTGGACGGCGCTCTCCTGGAAGTTCGGCGGCAAAGCCAGCGCCATCGGCGCCGCCTCCGGCGCGGTGGCGGGTCTCGTGGCCATCACGCCCGCATCAGGGCACGTCGGTGTTTTGCCCGCCCTCGTCATCGGCTGTGGCGCGGGCGCATTCTGCTTCCTCGCGGTCCAGGTTGTGCGCCGCTTCCGCAAGGTGGACGATGCGCTGGACGTCTTCGCCGTCCACGGCGTCGGCGGCACCTGGGGCGCACTCGCCACCGGCATCTTCGCCGGCCTCGGCACCATGGGCGCGTACGAGCTTGCCGAGGGCGTCTCGCAGGGTACGCAGATCTACAAGCAGATCGTCAGCATCCTCGTTACATGGGGCTGGAGCGGCACGCTCACCGCGGTCATCCTCATCGCCATTGACAAGACCATCGGCTTGCGTGTATCCAAGGAAGACGAGGAGATCGGCCTGGACATCGCCGCCCACGGCGATGCAGCCTATCCGGCCAACCCAACCTAGCCTTACCCAACAAACCAGCCGAGGCAACAGAGGGAGCATCCCATGAAAAAGATAGAAGCGATTATCCGTCCGGAGAAGGTGGCCTTGGTCACGGAAGCTCTGGCGGAAGCGGGCATTGTCGGGCTGAACACCACCCAGGTCTCCGGGCGTGGCGTCCAGAAGGGCGTCATGCACGTGGGGCGCGGCGGTATGACCATCAAGGTGGACATGCTGCAAAAGACCAAGGTGGAGGTGGTCGTCAAGGACGCCGACGCGGAGAAAGCCATCGCCATCATCATCGAAAATGCGCGTACCGGCGAAGTCGGCGATGGGAAGATATTCGTCTCCACCGTCACTGACGCCATCCGCGTGCGCACCGGCGAGCGGGGCGACAAGGCCCTCTAGCCCTAGCGTCTTCCTACACCGGCGTTAGCCAATAAAGGGGTCGGTGGCCTGTGCCACTGCCCCCTTTTCTTTTATCCCTACGATCGCCGCCCGCGCCGCATGCCCCCCGGCCCGCCACGCGCCTTCTCCGCGTCCGCCCGTTCGATGTACACGGCGCACACCTTGTACTCCGGTATCTTCGATTCGGGGTCCAGCGCGGCGTTGGTGAGAAAGTTCGCGGCGTGCTCCTTCAGTTTGACGAAGGGCACGAAGATCTCTCCCTGCTTCACCCCATCCGTCACCACGGCGCGTCCCTCCATCTCCCCCCGCCGCGACCGCACCCGCACCCAATCCCCGTCGCTGACGCCGTACACAGCAGCGTCCGCCGGGTGAATATCCACCGGCACCTCCGGCGCGCGAGCCAGCAGCCCCGGCGCGCGGCGCGTCATCGTGCCGCCGTGCCAATGATAGAGGATGCGCCCCGTATTCAAGATAAGGGGAAAGCGCGCGCTGGGCAGCTCCGCCGCTGCCGCCTGCTGATCGAACCCCACGAATTTTGCCCGCGGGCCGCGCGGGAAGCTCTCGGCGTACAGATACGGCGTACCCGGATGCTCCGGCGCGGGGCACGGCCACTGGATGCCGCCTTCGCGGTCCAGGCGTTCATAGGAGATACCGGCGATGATCGGCGTCAGCCCCGCCATCTCCGCGAAGATTTCCGAGGGGTGCTTGTAGGAGAACTGGCCCTCCAGCCCTACGCCCAATCTCCGGCTCACCCGCCGCGCCACGTCGCACACGATCTCCCAGTCGGCGCGGCTGCCGCCCACCGGCGCGATCGCCTGCCGCACCCGTTGCACGCGGCGCTCGCTGTTGGTGAACGTGCCGTCCTTCTCCGCGAAGCTCGACGCGGGCAGCACCACGTGCGCCTCCCGCGCCGTCTCGTGCATGAAGATGTCCTGCACCACCAGGAAATCCAGGGCCCGGATCGCCTGCTCGGCATGGTGCAGGTCAGGCTCGGAAAGCAAGGGGTTCTCCCCCGTGATGTACATGCAGGATATCTCGCCGCGCAGCGCCGCCTCCGTCATCTCCGTGACCACCAGCCCATGCTCGCCCGTAACCGGCGCGCCCCACGCCGCGGAGAACTTGCCCAGCACCTGCGCATTCAGCACCTGATACCCCGGCAAGCTCGCAGGGATGCACCCGGCGTCGCCCGCGCCCTGCACATTGTTCTGCCCTCGCAGCGGCGATATCCCCGACCCCGGCTTCCCCAGCTGCCCCGTCAGCAGCGCCAGGTTCAGAAAGCTGTGGCAGTTCGCCGTGCCGTTGGTGTGCTGCGTCAGCCCCATGCCCCAGATCAGGCACGACCCGCTGAACGCCGGGCGCGCGTACCAGCGTGCCGCCTGGCGAATGTCCTCCACGCCGCACCCCGTGATCTGCGCCACCCTCTCCACCGGGTACTCCTCCACAATGCGCCACCACTCCTCGAACCCCTCCGTCCGCTGCCGCACAAACGCCTCATCCCACAGCCCCTCGTCCAGAATGACCTTGGCCATGCCGTTGTACAGCGCCACGTCTGTCCCGGGATACGGTCTCAGCCAGATATCGGCGTAATCGCACATCTCGATGCGCTTGGGGTTGATGATAATGAGCTTCGCCCCGCGCTCCACCACGGCGCGGCGCATCCGCGATGCCGCCACCGGGTGGTTCGAATTGGCGTCCGACCCCGCGATCACCAGGCAGCCCGCTTGCTCGTAGTCCGTATAGGAGTTGCTCGTGGCCCCGCTGCCCAGCGACGTCAGCATCGCCTCCACCGACGGCGAATGGCACAGCCGCGTGCAGTGGTCAATGTTGTTCGTCTGCATCAGCAGGCGGGAAAACTTCTGCTGCACGTAGCCGTCCTCATTGGTGGCCTTCGCCGAGCACAGCGTGGCGAACTTCCCCCGGTGCTGCACCAGCTTGTCCGCCACCAGGTCCAGCGCCTCATCCCAACTCGCCTCGCGGAAGCGCCCGTTCTCCTTGATCAGCGGCGTCGTCAGCCGGTCCGGCGCATGCACAAACGTCGTGCCGAAGCGACCCTTCACGCACAGCATGCCGATGCTCGACTTATTCTCCGCG
This sequence comes from Dehalococcoidia bacterium, assembly GCA_009693015.1. Classification (GTDB taxonomy): domain Bacteria; phylum Chloroflexota; class Dehalococcoidia; order SHYB01; family SHYB01; genus SHYB01. The sequence continues at coordinate 23,358 of SHYB01000023.1, read as the reverse complement.
TCGTCCAGCACCTCCTGGATGCGGCCCTCGCCGTTCACCTGGAGCTTGATGCCGCAACCCACGCCGCAGTAGGGGCACGTCGTGGCCACGGATCGCGCTACCGGCACAGGCGCCTCTTTCAGGGCGATGGCTCCCGTGGGGCAGACAGAGAGGCAGGTGCCGCAGGAGGTGCAGATCGAATCGCGCAGCGATTTATCCATGAACGTGCCGATGCGCGCCTGCGTCCCCGCGCCCAGCACGTCAATCGCCCCGATAAACTGGTGCCCCTGCTGGCAGCCCTGGGCGCACCGCCCGCACAGGATGCAATCGTCCATGGCGATGGTGAAAAACGGGCTGCTCGTGTCCGCCTTCTCGCGCTGTCGTGCCCCGTACTGCGGCGTGGCGATGCCGTGATGCGTGCACGCGCGCGTCAGCTCGCCGTGGTCCTTGCCGGAGGCCGCCGTGGGCAGCATCCCCAGCGTCAGCTCCAGCACGCCCTTGCGTATCCGCCGCACCGCCTCTGACTCCGTCTGCACCGCCATCCCGTCCGTCGCAGGCGTGGAGCAGGACGCGGGAAAGCCCCGCACCCCCTCGATCTGCACCAGGCAGGTGCGGCACGCCCCCAGCGCCCCCATATCCGCGTCCTTGCACAACTGCGGGATGTACTGCCCCGACTGGTTTACAGCCGCCAGCACCGACGCGCCCGGGGGCGCCGTGACCTGCTTGCCATTAATCGTTAGAGAAGGCATAGCTGCCCCTAGTACGGCTTGAACACCATCAGCACGATAATCCACACCAGCAGGCCCCTACACCCGCGCCCCTGGCCTGTTTCGCCGTCATTGTGCCACAGGCAGCAGTGTTGCACCACAACTGCCCCGTTACCGCGCCAGCCGCGAAAACTCATCGCCGAAAAAATGCAGCGCGCTGGTAATCGGCCCCGCCGCCATCTGCCCCAGCCCGCACAGCGACGCCGCCGGCACGATCTCCGCCAGCGCCCGCAGCTCCTCGATATCCTTCGCCGACCCCTTGCCCTCCACCAGCCGCTCCAGCGCCTGCGCCATGCGCGGCGTCCCCTCGCGGCACGGCGTGCATTTTCCGCACGACTCTCGCGCGTTGTACTGCGCCAGCATATGCACGACCTGCGGCACAGGCATCGTGTCGTCCACCACCGTCATGCCCCCGGAGCCCAGCACCGCCCCCGTGGGATGCAGCAGTCCTGGACTGATCGCCACATCCAGCGCCGCCTCCGGCAACAGCCCGCCCGACGGCCCTCCCGCCGCCACGGCGACGATGCGACGTCCCGGCTTCGGCCCCCCGCCGATGTCATAGACGATCTGCCGCAGCGTCGTTCCCAACGCGACCTCCACCAGACCGGGACGCTGCACCGCGCCGCTCAGCGATACCAGCTTCGTCCCCGGCGCGCCCTGCCCAATCCTGCGGTACGCATCCGCCCCCTCCGACAGGATAAACGGCAGGTTCGCCAGCGTCTCCACGTTCTGGATCACCGTGGGCCTGCTCCATAAGCCGGCGTCCGTGGGAAACGGCGGGCGCAGCCGCGGCACGCGCCGGTACCCCTCGATCGTATTGAGCAGCGTCGTCTCCTCGCCGCACACGTAGCCCCCCGCGCCGCGCCGCACCTCCACCGCGCAGGCGAACGCCGGCCCCAGCACGCCATCGCCGGTCACACCCCGTTCCCGCGCCTGCGCCACGGCGATCTCCACCCGCTCCGCCGAAAGATTCGCCTCCGCGTTGATATAGATGTACGCCTTGCTCGCCCCCGCGGCGTAGGCCGCGATGAGCAATCCCTCGATCAGCCGGTGCGGGTCGCCTTCCATCACATGACGGTCTTTGAACACCCCCGGCTCGCCCTCTTCCGCGTTCACCACCAGATACAGCGGCCCCTTCTTCGATAGCTGCGCCGCCCGCGCCGCCTGCCACTTGCGCCCCGCGGGGAAATACGCCCCGCCTCGACCGCGCAAATCGGCCCGCAACACCTCGCCGATCACCTCCTCCGGCGGCATCGCCAACGCCTTCGCCAGGCCGCCGTAGCCGCCGCGCGCCACATAGTCATCCAGCGACAGCGCATCGCCCGCGCCGCAGTCGCGCAACACCACTCGCCGCTGCAACGACCAGAACGCCCCCGCATCAGGCGCGGCGGCCATCGGCGCGGCTAGGCTGGCGACGATCCCCGCCGCATCTTCCGGCCGGACATGCCCAAACGCCGTAAGGCGTTCGCCCGGCATGATCTCGTGTCTCGCCACCTGTTGTCCGTCCGGCGTTATGACAAGCACGCGCGGCGCCAGCCAGCACGCGCCGTCGCACCCCGCAATCATTAACACAGCGTCGGCGCGACCCGCAAGCGCCTGGCGAAACGCCTCCGCCACCGCGCGGCTGCCCACGGCACGGCTGCAATGGCCGTCCTGCACCACCACACGCGTCTGGCCCTGCGCCGCCGCCTGCCGCGCCCCTAACGATTCGTACGCCGTCGCCGGGGTGCTCACATCGTTGCCCCATCCTTCCCCGTTCGCCCTGAGGTCACGTCTTCGGGACTCGCGATTCCATCGGAGCTCCCGAAGGGCGCTCATCTTGCGCGTGCCTGTACTCTGCCACAAGCCCTCTGGCCTGCTCCAGCGTCGCCCGCCCGTGCAACGCGCCGTCCGCCTCCATCACCGGCGCCACGCCGCAGGCGAACAGGCACGGCGACTCCTCCAGCGTCACAGAGTCATCTGGCGGCGTCCCGCCCGCTGTGGCGACCTCATGCCGCACCGCGTCCAGCACCGCCTGCGCCCCGTTCAGCGCACACGCCAGGCCCGTGCACACGCGGACGATATGCGCCCCCGGCTTCTCGATGCGCAGCTCGCTATAGCTCGTCGCCGCGCCAAAAACTTCGCTGGCGGGGATATGCAGGTGCCAACCCACCGTCTGCAACGCGAACTCCGGCAAATGCCCCAGTTCATGCTGGACGTAGTGCAGCGCGGGCAACAGGTAGCGCCGCTCGCGGGGGAAGCGCTCCATCAACTGCTGCCGAAGCTCGCGCTGGTTCATAGAATGCTACCGCATCCTATCTGAAGAAGGCTGCGCCAACAATCCCTCAAGCCCCATCTCTCCGATCTTTCCCTCCGGCACCATGCCCTCCTCCGTCCATCCCCGCGCGTGATAGTACGACCCAATCATCATATCCAGGTCGCCGCGGGTCAGCCGCACGCCCGCCGCCACGCCATCCCGCAGCGGCTCCTCCAGCGCCCGCGCCGGCAGCGTATCGTCGGCCCGCGTCCATCCCTCGCGAATGTTGAACAGCTTCTTCACGTTATTGATCCGCTCCCCCGCGCGCCGCAGGTCGTCCGGCGCAGTCGGCACCCCGGTGACCATCTCGTACGCCCGCGCCGACTCTCCCCAGAAGTCGGTGAACGCCTTGCGCAGGAACTTGCACCAGATCATGGAGTCCAGCACCGCCGAAAAATCCTCCGTCCGCATGGCGATGGCCCCGCGGCGGTCGTCGGCGCGCAGGCGGTCCACTTCCGCCGAGAAGTCGGCCTCGTATGCCGACGACCGGTTATGGCATGCGCCGCGCGTGCTCACCGCCAGGCCCAGGGCCATCGTTTGCAGGCTGCGAGGCTCATAGCCCGGCATCTCCAGCCCCTTGACATGCATCGCCCACGCCTCCGACCCCTCCCCCACCCGCGCCGATGCCTGCCGCGTCCCCTCCGCCAGCAGATCGCCCAGCCCCTCGCCGCGCCGCGCGATCAGCTCAATCGCCGCCAGCAGCGCATCGCCGTCGCCGAAGCGCAGGCGCATCCCGCCCGCGTCCTGCGGCGTCAGCAGGCCCCGCTGGGCGCACTCCATGGCCCAGGCGATAGTCACACCCGTACTGATCGTATCCAGGCCCAGCGCATCGCAGGCGCGGGCGGCGCGGACAACAACATTCGGGTCGCCCACGCCGCACAGCGGGCCCAGCGCAAACAGGCTCTCGTACTCCATACGCGCGCTCGTCTTCGCTCCGCCGTCGCTGGTGGTCAGCACCTTCTCGCACCCAATCGTGCAGTTGGCGCAGTGCGCGTCCTTGGGCGCGTGGGTGCGATGCAACGTCTCCCCGCTCACCGCCGCCGCCTGCTCAAACGTCGCCTGCTGGAAGTTGCGCGTGGGCAGCGCCCCCAGCCTGTTGAACGACGCCACGTTGGCCATCGTCCCCAGCACGCGGTACTTCTCCGTGGCCTGCCCCAGGCTCCGCGCCCGCAGATCGACGGCGTACGACTCGATGGCCTCCGGCGCCGCCAACGTGACCCGCTGCGTCCCATGCACGGCGATTGCCTTCAAGCGCTTGCTGCCCATCACCGCGCCGATACCCGTGCGTCCCGCCTGCCGTCCCCCGTCCGTGGCGATGGAGGCGTAGCGCACCAGCCGCTCCCCCGCCGGGCCGATGCACGCCACCCGCACCTTGGGGCCAAGTTCCCGCTTCACCGCCGCTTCCGTCTCGAACGTATCCTGCCCCAGCAGATGCGCCGCGTCCCGCACCGTCACCGCGCCGTCGTCAATGCACAGCACGCTCCACCGCGCCGCCTGCCCCAGAATCACGACAGCGTCCGCGCCCAGCTTCTTCAGCTCCGGCGCCAGGTAGCTCGACGACAGCGAATCGCCGATGAACCCCGTCAGCGGCGATTTCGCCACCACGGCGAACTTGCTCGTCGTCGTCAGCCCCGTGCCGATCAGCGGGCTGGTCACAAAGATCAGCGGGTTCCACGGCCCCAGCGGGTCAGCCCCTTGCGGGCAATAGCGGTACAGCAGATACGAACCCAGGCCGCCGCCGCCGACAAACGCCCGCAGCGTGGCATCGTCCAGCGCATCGTACCGCGACGCGCCCGCGGTGAGGTCAATCACCAGCGCCCTGCCGTGATAGCCGTGCACCGCGCTACCCTCCCGCCTGGTCGGACAGCAGCAGGATGCGCTCGCCAGGGCGCACCGGCTGCGACAGATCGTCCACAAAGCTGCGTCCGTCCAGGTTCAGCACGTGCCCCGGCAGCAGCGCCGCGCCGTTTTCGGCTATGGCCTTCCCCAGCAATGTCGGACACGCCAGCGCCAGCGCCGCCAGCGCATCCGCCAGCGTCGCCCCGCGCGGCACGGCCAGCGTCACCGCCACGCGCCCCGCCGCCAGCCGCGCCATGCCGAACAGTTCCATCGTGCACTGCATCGCAGGTGCCGCGCTCGTCATGTGCGCTCTGCCTCCGCCGCCAGCGCCAGGGCGCGGTCAAGGTCTTCCTGCGTGTTGGTGTTCATGAAGCTCCGCAACTCTGGGTCGTGACGGCGCGCCTCCTCTTCTGTTACATACGCCACGCGCACCGCATCATAAAAGCCCGTTATTTTCAGCCGTCGCTGCTCCAATCTCTGGCGCATCGGGCCCAGGCACGCCTTGGCATACAGCGCATGCGTCGGCTCGGGGAACCCGCCGATCACCGGCGCCACCACGTCATGGCCCGTGCGCAGCATCGCCAGGTGGCGCAGCAACGGTACGCTGAGAAACGGCATATCGCACGCCACCACCAGCGCCCACGGGTGGCGCGCCGCCTCCACGCCCGTGTAGATGCCCCCCAGCGACCCCGAATCAGGATACAGGTCGCGTACCACTTGCGTGCCGGGAGGCAGCGCCAGAGCGGCCACGTCAGTATCCGCGGCCACCACCACCACCAGCCCATCGCACACCTGCGCCAGCCGCTGGCACACGCGGGAGATCAGCGCCTGCCCGCCCACACGCTCCAGCGCCTTCGGCCGTCCCAGCCGGCGGCTCTTGCCGCCCGCCAGCACCACTCCTGTCACCGCCGCATCCGCGTCCATGCCGTCAGTATAGCGCAGCCGGCTTTGCCTCAAAAGTCGTATCCCCTCGCCGTCTCCTGAAGAAGCTCCTCGGACGCGGCAGCGCCCAACACCCTCTCCCCCTTGATAGGGAAGGGTTGAAGTGGGGATGAATCGCGCTGCCACAACTGTCAATCACGCGCGGCAGCACAATCCCCTCTCCATCTCGGATGGAGAGGGATGGAGAGGGTAGGGTGAGGCCTCACGCCGGCCGCCCAGCGACAGGCGCCTATTCCCCCCTGCTTCCCAGCAACGTACAATAACGCCACTTCCTCTCGGAGCAACGCATGCAGGAGCAAAACACCCGCGCCCGCCAGCGCCTCGGCGTCGTCGTCGGCGGCTCCCTCACCAAGGGCGTGGACATCAAACTCGATGCCGGCGTCTCCGTGGAAGACCTCGCCGTGGGGCGCTTCGTCACCATCCAGGGCCAGACGCGCCGCTTCTTCGGCGTCCTCACTGACGTCACCCTCACCCACACAGACCCCCGCTGGGCGCAATCGCCGCCGGAGACCGCCGACCCCTTCATTGCCGAGGTGATCGTCGGCGCCACCTCCTACGCCAACGCCCATGTCACCCCCTATCTCTCCCTCTCCGGCGTCGCGGGCACCGAGCCGCCAGCCCCCGCCAAGACCGTACCCCCACACTTCGCCATCGCCCGCACCAGCGACCCCGCCGAGGTGCAAGCCATCTTCGGCACGAACGACGACTCCCACATCTGGATCGGCAGCCCCCTCGATATGGAAGAGGCCCCCGTCTGCCTGGACATCAATCGCATCACCGAACGCTCCAGCGGCGTCTTCGGCAAGACCGGCACCGGCAAGTCGTTCCTCACCCGCATCCTCCTGGCGCAACTGCTCCAGAAAAGCGATGCCGTATCGCTCATCTTCGATATGCACTCCGAATACGGCTGGGGCGCGAAAAGCGAAGGCGGCGCCGAGGCCAAAGGCCTCAAGCAACTCTTTTCATCCAAGGTCGCTGTGTTCACCCTCGATCCGGAGGGCGACGCCCAGCGCAATCGCAAGGCCGACCTCACCGTGCACATCGGCATCGGCGACATCACCGCCGACGACATCGGCTCCATAGCCGGCGTCCTCAACCTCACCGACATCCAGGTGCAGATCGCCCAGTCCCTGGAAGACAGCAGCAAAAAAGGCTGGCTCTCCGACTTCCTGAACGCTGATACGGAAGAGGCGCGCGCCGAGATCGCCGGGCGTGTGGCGGCGCAGGAGGGCAGCATCGGAGCGTTGTGGCGCAAGCTGACCACCCTCAAGCGTCTCGACTTCATCAAGGAGAAGCCCGCGGAGGACACCGTCAAACGCCTCATGGAGTATCTGGAGGCCGGCAAGCACGTCGTGCTGGAGTTCGGGCGCTACCGCAACAACCTTGTGGCGTACATCCTCGTCGCCAACCTCCTCACCCGCCGCATCCACGATCTCTACGTCAGCCGCATGGAAGCCGCCACCGGCGGGCGCAGCAAAGAGCCGCGGCCGCTGGTCATCGTCATCGAGGAAGCGCACAAGTTTCTCAGCCCGCAAGTGGCAGGCTACACCACCTTCGGCACCATCGCGCGGGAACTGCGCAAATACAACGTCACCCTGCTCATCGTAGACCAGCGCCCCAGCGGCATAGACACCGAGGTCCTCTCCCAGATCGGCACCAAGCTCACCTGCCTGCTTGAAGACGACCGCGATATCGACGCCGTGCTCTCCGGCGTCTCCGGCCGCCAGGAGCTCCGCGCCGTCCTCGCCAAACTGGAGACGCGACAGCAAGCCCTCATCTTCGGCCACGCCGTCCCCATGCCCGTCGTCGTCCGCACGCGCGACTATAACGAGGCCTTCTACCGCTCCGTCGGCGCGCGCTCCCCCGCCGAGGAAAAAGCCGCCCTGGACAAGGACGTCCAAGACCTTTTTCGCTAGCGCGTGGCCCCCAGGCGCGGCGGTACCCCTCCTGAGGTGTGTCCAGAGAGGGGGCGGAGCCCCTTTCTGGCAGAGGGAACGGGGGGATGTGCCCCCGTTCCCTCTTATCACCTTTGCGGGTGGGCGGGTGGGAGCAATGACGATTGCCAATGCCCCGCGCGGCAGCGCCCAACACCCTCTCCATCTCGGATGGAGAGGGTAGGGTGAGGCCCAGCACGCGTCACAAAGGTATTGGCCTACAAATCAACGAATGCGGCCGGCCGGTTGATCCCCTGCCCTGGCGCACCCGCAACCGGCGACGCGTCCGGGCTGGAAGCGTGCCCGCCGCCTGTCGGGGGCAGCGCCTGCTTCAAGTCCTGCAGGTACAGGCCGATCTGCTCCGCCTGCGCCGTTTGCCCCTTCTGCTTCAGCCGCTTGAACAGGTCAATCTCCCACTCCACCCCCACCACCGGCTGAGGACGGCGCGCCTGCACCGTCTGAAAACCCATGATCGTCAGCGATCCCGGCGCCAGTTGCCGCAGCGGCTGGATCCAGCCCAGCATGATGTCGCGCCCCGTCAGGCCCGCTTCAAACGCGTCCGCCGCCAGCCTGCGCCGTTCGGCGGGCGTCAGCTCAAAGAACTCCTCGTCCAGGTTCTGCGCCAGCATCTCCTCGATTGCCGTGGCGTTGGGCCGCGATACAAAGAAGATGTTGCTGCCCGCGCGTGAGATAAACGCCTCGTCCACCCGCAGCGGGTCGTTCGTTGTCCCCAGCACAATCACCGTGGACACCCCGCCCGCGTCGGCAATCCGCTTGCGCAGCGCCAGCATCTTCGCCCGCACCTCCGGCGTCCAATCCTTCTCCCCCAGCCGTATATCCCCTTGGGAATCGCGCTTGCCCTTGGCCCGCACAATCTCCGCAATCTGGTTCCGCACCTCCACCACTTCCTTGTCCTGCCACAGCTTGCGGATGCGCGACTCCGTATCCAAGTCCTGCGTCCCTTGAATATCCTGGATCAGCGAATTGACGATGTCCCGGTACTCCTCATGCGTGTCCTTATCGGCGCGGTTCCCCACCAGCGAATCAATCTCGTCCAGGATCAACAGCACCGTGGCCCCGTTATTGCACGCCTCGCGCGCCGCGCTCAAGAACTGATGGATGTGCTTCGCCGACTGCCCCAAGTACGAGTCCTTGATATCCGTGGAGCGAATGTTCTTCAGCTTCACGTCCAGCGCTATCCCGCCCTTTTCCGGCTTCGTCAGGCGGTTCGCCATCGCCTTGGCCAGCATCGTTTTCCCGCAGCCGTACGGCCCGAACAGCAGGAACACGCGCGGCGGCAACAGCTTTTGGATAAGGAACCATTCCGGGTGCGTCAGATAGTACAGCGACTCTTCCACCCGCGCCTTCACCGCATCCAATCCGGCGATGTCTTCCAACTTCGTATCGCCAATGGGGTCCCACTCCATCCCTGCCGGCGCGGCGCGCTGCACCTGCGGCTGCGGCCTCTCCACCGCCGCACCCGCCACGGGCGCGGGAGCGCCGTACTGCGGCGGCACGTCGCCACGAAAGGGACGTGCCTCGGAAATCGCCGGCTTCGGCTTGGCGCCGCGCGCCGGCGCAGCGGGCGCTTGCAGCTCCGGCGGCGCAGGCTCAATAGACATACGCTCACCCTCATGCATCGCCGTAGCGAACTTACGGGGGAGCCTGATCTCGTTGGGCCCGACCTTTGTGGAAGCAACTACGGGGAGCGTGCAAAACGTGGTCAGAGAGTTGACCGTCAGCGAGGAACCTTCAGATAGCCCCAAGTCCTGCAGCGTGCCCGGATTCAGCTCGGCGGCATCGCCGATGATTTTCTCGAGCAACACCACATGTCGAATCCCCATGCTGTACCCCAGAGCCGTCCTTCACGCGGCCCCGGCGGGGCCGCGTGAAGGACGTAATTAGAGGAGGCTGACTCTGCCCGCGAAAACTACCGCACCCCGAACAGGGTGTCCATCCGATCGTCGTCCAGCCCGCCTTCCACCGTCATGACCTCGCTCTCGTCTTCCGTCTCGCGACGCTTGATCATGCCGATGAGCGGGTCGTTAATCGCCTGCTCGTCCAGGCGCAGCGCCGAGGAGATCTTGCCCAACTTCCAGGTCTGGCCGGAGAGCTCCAGCTCCAGGATGTTGAAGTCAACGGTATCCTTGGCAACTTCGATCTTCGCCAGCTCGCCTTCCACGATCTCCTGCTGCTTGCGCAGCCAGTCCGTGCCCAGACGCGCCAGCAGCTTCTCCCGCAGCATGATCTTGCGACCACGCACGCGGGCGGCGGCCTTCAGATCCTCTTCCAGCGAGTGTATCTGCTTGGGGTCCGCTTTCTGGAGAAACAGCTTGAATTGCACCAGCTCTTCGTTGTGCGCATCCTGAGGTGCTACTTCCTGCACCACCTCATCCAGCGCATTCGGCGGAAGCATTTGCGCTACGGTAGAGGACATTAGACTCCCTTCCTGCTGCCGTTAATCTGCTTGCTCGCAGCGTTGACGATCTTCGATTTGATCCACAGCAGACGGCCTTCCTCTCGCAGCGACTCCGCCTCGTTGAGGATCTTCGCCTCGCGAGAGTTGTAACGATCCAGCAATTCCTTCACCGTCTTCAGCCGCTCTTTCAGCTGGACTTCCGTCGTCTCCAGCTTCGACCTCGTGCCCTTCTCCCGCGAAATCAGGGAGTCAATGGACTTCTGGCTGGGTGGCCCGAACATCACATGGTCGTCCGTGACCTCGATGTTCAGGTCGAAGCGCTTCTTGGACTCCCGCAGAATCTCCCGCAGGTCCTCCAGGGAATCCACGCCCATCTGCTCACCAAGCTGGGACAGCGCAATCGGCTGCCCCGCCGCGTGAATCAGAAACTCGGCGTCAAAGAACCGCTCCTTGAGCACGTCATAGCTGACCACGTAGTTGCCCATCTGTGTGGCCCGCGATGGGTCCAGCAGCGTCTTGCCGTTCGCCACATCCGCCAGGTACTCACGCTTCACCACGCCGTCCATGGCGTTGATGAGCTCCGCCGCGCTGAAACCCATCAGCCGCAGCACTTCCCGGTCGGCCTCGATGCTGCCGCCGTTCTCGTAGATGATCCCTTCGGTCAGCCAGTAGCTCTTGATCGCTTCCAGCACATACATGGAGCGGATGTTGAAGGCCGTCTCCAGGTCGCGGCGGAAGTGCGTGCTTGTCCGGGGCTTCAAATACCGCAGAAGGAACCCGAACTTCGCCCGGTCGAGAGAATCCTTGGGATTGAATGCCTTGGGATCGAACGCCACAAGGTTTTCCCCCTCGACAACAACCAGCCGGCGCCTCACCGCCCAATCACGGAAGGCCTTCTCCACCATGCCCGGATGGGCGCGGTCGGGAAGCACTTCACACAGGCCGTAGAACTGGATGGTGCGCTCCCAATCCGCCTTGTGTTCTGCGGCCGCGGGCCACGTGTTCAGCAGAGCCATTCCCTCCTCCTTCTTTCTTTGCTTGCGGCGTCCGCCGCCCCGAGAGCTTGCAAACGTTTTAGAAAATCTCTAAAATCCGTTCAAGACTCTTTCCAATAGTTTACCGCATTACAGGACTTTGTCAATAGTTTTGAACCAAGTTCAATCGCGACACCTCAACAGAAGCCATGCACCAACCATCCACTCGCATTTCCACCAGTTTTGCAGCCGCGAAGCTCCTGCGCTCGCCCACCGCGTCGCATGAGCAGAGGCGCAACAGCCACAGCCTCGCGCACACGCACGCGGGCGTACAATTAGGAGCACGGGCGCAAGGAGCAGACGCATGACACCGAGAGCCAAGACCAAGCGGGTGCGCGGGCCGCTCACCGAGCAAGAGCTTGGCGACGGCTTTCTCCGCCTCGTCTCCAGAGAATGGCGCAGCGGCGAGGCCAACACCTTCGCCCGGCGCGTCAAGAACGCCCCATCCCTCGCCGCGCCGTTCCTCGTCAAGCGCCTCACCGACGGCGCCCCCCGCGAGCGCGAGCTAGCCACCGCGCTCCTCAGCCTCCTGGAAGGCCCTCGCGTGATTGCCCCGCTGCGGGATCTGCTGCGCGACACCGCCCTCCAGGACAGCACCCGCGCTGCCGCGGGTTCCGTCCTTGCCGTCCTGGGAGAAGACGCCGTATCGCCCGCCGTCGCCCACGGCTTCGCCGACCCTGACGCTTTCCTTGCCGATACCTGGGAGGCGGTCTTCCAGCGCGCCGAAGCCGAAGAGTCCTTCCGCGAGCAATTCATCGCCTCTCTCGAAGAAGACGGCGCCGCCGGCCGCGCTGACGTGATCGCCAGCCTCGCCGAGCCCAAAGACCCGCGCGCGCTCCTTCTCCTCCTCCCCATCCTCCACAGCCCGCGCCCCTCCACCATCCTCGCCGCCCTCGACGCCATCGAAGCCATCGGCGCGCCGTCCGCCGTGTCCTCCCTCGAAGAACTCGCCCAGGGCGATCCTCACCCCAAAGTCCGCGCCCGCGCCCGCATCGCCTATGGACGCTTGATCATGCGCGGCGCCGCCATACACACCCCTGCCCCCCGCAGCGGCGCGGCCCTGCCCCTCCATCGCGCCTGCATCACCTTGCTCGACCGTTCCGGAGAGCAGGCCATCGTCGTCAGCAGAAAGCGGCCTGATGGACTCCTCCAGGTCGTCACCGTGCTGATCAGCGACACCCTGGGGGTCAAAGCCTGCTTCGGCGTTGATTGCATGCGCAATGACGAACACGGCTATATCCTGGAAACACTCTCGCGGCACGGCCTCGCTCCCGTAGACGCCGATCCCCCAGCCTGCGCCCGCGCCCTCGCCGGGGCCCGCGCCCTTTCCATCTCTTTGCGCCGGCGCCTGCCCATGGACCTCATTATCTGGAGCGCCGGCATCCAGCACCTGGCTGAAGGCCCGCCGCAACAGCTTTCGTTGCTCACGCAAGCAGATGCGGAAGACCTGCTCCATCTGCTGCCCCAGACCGGCGCCCTGCTCACCACCTCGGAGTTCCGCCAGTGGTACTTCGAGCCTGGACTGGTCTGGCCCTACGTGGACGAATGGCGCCAGGGCAGCATGCAGCAGCAAAACGGCGATGCCGGCCAGCGCATCCTGGCCGAGCTGATTGCGGCAGCAGCAAAAGACCTCATTGACGATCCTTTGCGATGTTTGCTGGCGCAACGACTGCTGCGGCAAGCCGGCTTGCTCGATCGCTGCGGCAAGGCTGACCTCGCCCGCCTCTCGCGCGCCGCGGCCCAAGGCATAGACCCCCAACGCGGCGTCCCCCTCGACCTGCACCCCTTCGTGCGGGGGATGATCCTCTCCAGCCTGCTCAACGCCGGCTTGCGTCCCCCCCAGCCGAGCCTCTTCCCAGAAGACTTCGGCCGAAGTCCCGCCCACGGCAGTCCCTCCTAGCCGCTGCGGGATTTCCCTGAGCCGCGCTGGGCAAGAACCCCACGCCGGCGCCAGGGCTTTCCCCGTGCCTGTCTGCGCGTTGCCCCCTCGCCCTTTTCGCCTGTGCAAGTTACTCTGCAAGGAGAGCGTTGCTCAGCAATGCTGCATGGAGAACGAGGGCCGCCATGACCGCCGCAAAGAAAGTACAGCCTCAGACCTCTTCTGCCCCTCTCCGGCCTGCTCGAACGCCTCCCACGGATAAAATTCGTCTCCGTGGAAAGTGGCCTGGGCTGGGTGCCCTACGTCCTCGAACTCTGCGACCACCAGTTTGTGGCCCAGCGCCTCCACCGCGAAAAGTTCCTCACCATGAAGCCCAGTGAGTACTTCCGTCGTAATTGTTATGTCAACTTCTGGTACGAGACCGCGGGCATCGCCATGCGCCACTTCATCGGCATCGACAACATCACCTGGGAGTCCGACTTCCCCCACCCCACCTGCACCTACCCCGACTCCCAGCGCTACATCAAGGAAACCATGCAGGGCGTTCCCGTAGCGGAGCAGCGCAAGCTCCTCGTGGACAACGCCGTCCGCCTCTTCTCCTTGAGTTAGGCCGCACCCCTAATTCCGCCGCAGGTAGCGGATAAACTCCTCTTCGCTCACCTGCCGCTGCTCTTTCAGGCACAGGATAGCGAACTGCGAGAACATCCGCGCCAGCCCCGCATGCGCCAGCGTGTCCGACCCGAACACCACACGCGGCACCGCCGCAGTCACATCCACCTCGATGCGCCGCTTGTCGGCCTCATCAATCACCAGCTCAATCGTCATGCCCGCCGCGCTCTCGATGCGCTGCTTCATGCGTTGTACAAACTCGGCGTCGTCCATAGGTGTCCAATAGTCTAGCCCAAGCGGCCACCAGGCGAAAGCGAACGCGCCCTGCCACCGTGCTAGAATGGCCCGTTGCCACGATGGCCCGTAAAACCTGCTAAAAGAAGCCGAAGGAGCGCCGTGTCCCAGGACGCCGCCATCTCCGTCCGCAGCCTCGTCCACCGCTACCCCAGCCCCCAGGGCGAAGTCCTCGCGCTCGACGGCGTCTCCCTCTCCGTGCGCCCTGGCGAGTTCGTCTCCATCATCGGGCGCAGCGGCTGCGGCAAGACCACCCTGCTCAAAGCCATCGGCGGCCTCCTCGCCCCATCCTCCGGCGATATCCTCGTGCACGGCGAGCCACCCAAGTCCGCGCGGCGCCGCAAGCAGACCGGGTTCGTCTTCCAGGACGGCGGCCTCCTCCCCTGGCGCACCGTGCTGGAGAACGTGCGGCTGCCCCTAGAGGTCAACACCGGCGCATCCATCGCTGCCGCCCAGGACCCGGAGGCCCTGGTGCACACTGTCGGCCTCAGCGACTTCTCCCGCTACTACCCCCACCAGCTTTCCGGCGGCATGCGCCAGCGCGTGGCCCTCGCCCGCGCCCTCGTCTTCTCCCCATCGCTCCTCCTCATGGACGAACCCCTCGGCGCCCTCGACGAACTCACCCGCCGCGCCATGCGCTTCGAGCTGCTCCGTATCTGGGAGGCATCGCGCACCACCGTGCTCATGGTCACCCACAGCGTCGCTGAAGCCGTGCTGCTCTCCGACCGCGTCCTGGTAATGACCGGCGCGCCGGGACGCATCGCCGGCGAGGTGACCATCGCCCTGCCCCGTCCCCGCCCCTCCGCCATCGAGCGCAGCCCGGAGTTTCTCGATTGCGCCAGCCGCGTGGAAAATCTGCTCTCCCTGGGAGGCCCCGTTGGCGCTGCGCACCGCTAAGAACCCCCCTGTCGTATTCCGCGGCGCCGCGCTCTCCAGCCCCGCCCTGGCCCGCCGGCTGCGCCGCGCCGCGCCCGCCCTCGGCTACATCCTCCCGCCGCTCGTTGCCCTTACCCTCCTCGCCCTCGGCTGGGAGCTCTGGGTGCGCATCGCCGGTACTCCCACCTACATCATGCCCGCCCCCACCGAAATCTGGGCCCGTCTCACCGGCGATCTTGGCTTCTTCGCCTGGCATGGCTGGGTCACGCTCTATGAAGCCCTCGCCGGCTGCGCCATCGGCTCGGCGGTAGCCATCGCCCTCGCCATCACCATGGCCCACTCCCGCGCCCTGGAACGCAGCATCTACCCTCTGGCGGTGCTGGTGAAAGTCACCCCCATCGTGGCCGTGGCCCCCCTCTTCGTCATCTGGTTCGGCTTCGGCTCCTGGCCCAAAATGCTCATCGCCGCCCTCATCACCTTCTTCCCCGTCATGGTCAATGCGGTAGTCGGCCTGCGCTCCGTCTCCCCCGGCGCCCTCGATTTCCTCCGCTCTGTCGACGCCTCACCACGGGAGATCTTCTGGCGACTGCGCTGGCCCGCGTCCTTCCCCTACCTCTTCGCCGCGCTGCGCATCGTCGCCCCCCTCGCCGTCATCGGCGCCGTCGTCGGCGAATGGTTCACCGGCGACCGAGGGCTTGGCAGCGTCATCATCGTGGCCCACAATAACCTGGATATGCCCACCCTCTTCGCCGCCATCGTCACCCTCGCCGTCATCGGCATCTCGCTCATGACCGTCATCACCATCGCTGAGCGGCGGCTCCTCTTCTGGCATGAGTCCTCTCTATCGCAATAGGTAGTCCCCGCGCGGTGCGCCCGCACAAAAACAAGAGGCATCCCGCGCGGCGCCACGACTGCGCGGACGGCCCGCCCTGGTGGAACAAAAGAAATGTCTGCACAGAAAATACCGCCGCAGAATAATCCACTAGGAGAACAATACATTGCTTGCACGGCCACGGTTCCTCAGACATGTTCCGACGCTTGCGTTTGCAACGACACTCGCGCTCCTGCTCGCCGCCTGCTCCACCGGCGCATCGCCCACAGCCGCGCCGCCCCCTGCCGGGCTAGCAAACCAGCCGCTCGCCGCCACGCTGCCTCCTCGCGCCAGCCTCACGTTCATGGCCGGCTTCAAGCCCCAGGCCAACCTGCCCTTCGTCGCCGCCTACATCGCCCAGGAAAAGGGCTACTTCGCCGCCGAAAACCTGGACGTCACCATTCGCCACGCCCAAAGTGGCGAGCACCTCAAGCTCCTCCTCGCTAACGAGATCGACGTCTCCACCGCCGACGCCGGCTCCATCCTCAAGCGCCGCTCCGATCCCGCCGCCCCCATCAAGGCCATCGCCCTCTTCGGGCAAAAGGGCCAGAACGCCTACCTCGCCCTCCAGAAATCGGGCATCAAAACGGTGAAGGACTGGGAGGGCAAAACCTTCGGCTACAAGACCTCCGTGCCGCCCGAATACCTCGCCATGGTCAAGGCCGCCGGCGCCGACCGCTCCAAAATCAAAGAGGTGCGCGTCGGCTTTGACGTGCGTATCCTCACCGAAGGCCAGGTTGACCTCCTCGCCGTGTTCAAGTCCAACGAGCCCAACCTCGTGGAGAAGCTCGGCTTCCCCGTCACCGTCTTCGACCCCGAATCCGTCGGCGTACCCACCCTTGGCCTCTCCTACATCGTCACCGACAAGGCGCTGGCCGAAAAGCGCGAGCCTCTCCAGCGCTTCGTCCGCGCCACCCTCCGGGGCATGGCCTTCGCCAAAGCCAATGAAGAGGCCGCGCTGGACATCGTCATGAAATACGCCCCCCAGGAAGACCGCGAGCACCAGCGCTTCATGCTGCGCCAGGAGCTTCGCGACGCCGAAGGGCCAGTCGCCGCCGCCAATGGCCTCGGCGCCATGTCTGACGCCCAATGGAAAGCCCTCTACGATGAGCTCCTCGCCTACCAGGCGCTCCCCCAGCCCTTCGACTACCGCACCGCCTACGATGCCACCCTGGTACAGGCCGCCTACACTGGCAACCGCCTCAAGACGCCGCCCTAGTACACTGCTTGCGCCTACAAACAGCAAGGGGCGGGCCTGCACAGGCCCGCCCCTTTTCACGCTTCTTCGCCCGGATCAGATTGGAGAAAGCTGAGCGTTCAGCTCCAGGCTGTTACTTACTCCAAATGGCTTGCGCCAGATCTTTGCCAATCACCAAGGCACCTCCAAAGCCACTCTGGCCACTGTACTCGCCCTTCTTCGTCCAGTCGATCCCGTGTCCAGCAGCCTTCTGCAGAAGATCACCTATCTTCTTCTCATCAACCCGACGTGTTTTTGCGTCATAGGACTCGGACAGCACATCTCCCGCAACCATGCAGACCGCGGCCATGCCAGTAAGCTCCCTCAATTTGTAGTTCTTGGAATCGCTCCACTCCGTCGCCCAAGTGTCAGCAACGGCTTTGAAAAATGCTTTCATCGCCTGGGCGCGGTCTTCCTTGACCAAGGCCGACAACTTCCCCGAGCGGAAGATAGGTGCCATAGCTCGCCGCATCCCCTCAAGGGTGATCCGCCTAGTGCCGTCCCTTGAGCCTGAGTAGCTCAGTTGCTGATACAACGGGGAGTCCGGTTCAGTGTCCAGGAGAAGGGCTACCTGCACATCCAGATCCTTGTCACGCTGGTTAAAGTCGAGGAGAGACTTGGAGAGCGGCCGCGCCTTTGAATTGATGGTGTCAAACAGGTCCACTTCGACCCTGTGATGCAGGTCGTTGTAGGCAAGAAAGGGTACTGGCTCCGCCTGTCCTTGCTCCAGAGCAAGGATAAGCCCACCGCGCCTATGCTGTCCGTCCAGGATCGAACCGGGTCCCTCAATCTGTAATTGTCCGACAACAGAGCCTGACCCGTCCGGTAGAAACCTCCAGTGGCCTCTGCAGTTGATGATGATGGGAGTCATGTAACCTTCCGGCGTAGTCAAATACTTGGCAAACTCACGGAATCTCGCCTCGATTGGAGGGCGCTGGTACCCCTCCTTTGGTTCTGTGGAAATATCCCAGACTTTAGTCCACTGGTTCAACAAGCTACTGGGGATCACCCCTAGAAAAACATCCTGATCCTTCTGATGAAATCTCAGCACGGGTTGCACTATTGGATGTGTTGCGGCTGACTTGGCCATTTCAAACTCCTTAGGCTGATTGATTCTCTGCGTCTCTAGCTTGCGCTCACGCGGTGTCCTTGCTTCGCCTCCTGTCCCCGCCTGCTTTGAGTTCGTGATGTACCGTAACAATACCATACGGTTACGTTACCGTTACATATCGTTACGGTAACACTCGTAAAAGCACGCCCGCCCCCTTCCGTGCCTCCCCGCCACAGAAGGCACGATATAATAGATGTTCGCCTCTGTTCTGTAAGAAAGCACTCCATGAACGCCCCGCGCCAAACCCGCATCGCCGCGCTCCGCCGCCTCCTCACGGAGCGCATCCTTGTCGTGGACGGCGCCATGGGCACCAGCATCCAGCAGCGCGACCTCACCGCAGCGGACTTCGGCGGCGAGCAGTACGAAGGCTGCAACGAATACCTCAACATCACCCGCCCTGACGTCATCCGCGATATCCACCGCTCCTTCCTCGATGCCGGCGCGGACATCATCGAAACGAACTCCTTCGGATCCATGTCCATCGTCCTCGCCGAGTACAACCTCGCCCCTCGTGCGCGCGAGATCAGCCGCGCCGCGGCGCGCATCGCCCGCGAGGCCGCCGACGCCGCATCCACGCCGGCGCTGCCCCGCTTCGTCGCCGGCTCCATCGGCCCCACCAACAAAAGCATCTCCGTCACCGGCGGCGTCACCTTCGACACCCTCGCCGCATCCTACGCCGAGCAGGCGGCGGGCCTCATCGAAGGCGGCGCCGACCTGCTTCTTATCGAAACTTCGCAAGACCCCATCAACGTCAAGGCCGCCCTCGAAGGCTGCGACCGCGCCATCGCCCAGACCGGCGAGCCGGCCCCCATCGCCGTCCAGGCCACCGTGGAAGCGATGGGCACCCTCCTCGCCGGCCAGGACATCGAAGCGTTCTACACCACGCTGGCCCACCGCGATCTCCTCTGGATCGGCCTCAACTGCGCCACCGGCCCCGAGTTCATGACCGACCACGTCCGCACCCTCGCCGGCCTCTCCCGATTCCCCATCGCCTGCATCCCCAACGCCGGCCTCCCCGACGAGCACGGCCGCTACAACGAAACACCGGAGATGATCGCCGCCACGCTGCGCCGCTTCATCGGCGAAGGCTGGGTGAACGTCCTCGGCGGCTGCTGCGGCACCGTCCCCAGCCACATCCGGCAGATCGCCGCCGCCGCCAAAGGCCAGCCCCCGCATAAACCATTGCACCTGCAAGAATCGCGCGTCGCCGGCCTTGAGCCGTTCGTCATCAATCAAGACACGCGCCCCGTCCTCGTCGGCGAGCGCACCAACGTGCTGGGCAGCCGCAAGTTCAAGCAGCTCATCGCCCAGGGCGCGTGGGACGAAGCCGCGGAGGTCGGCCGCCGCCAGGTGCGCGAAGGCGCCCACATCGTAGACGTCTGCCTCCAAGACCCTGACCGCGACGAGCTTGCCGATCTCATCGCCTTCCTGGAGAACCTGACCAAAAAGATCAAGGCGCCCATCATGCTCGATTCCACCGATGCGCATGTGATCGAGGAAGGCCTCAAGCGCACCCCCGGCAAATCCATCATCAACTCCATCAACCTGGAAGACGGTGAGTCGCGCTTCCAACTCGTCACGCCCCTCGCCCGTCGCTACGGCGCCGCCCTCGTCGTCGGCTGCATTGACGATGACAAGCAGCAGGCCCAGGCCATCACCCGCAAGAGAAAACTCGCCATCGCCCAGCGCTCCCACGATCTGCTCACCCAGAAGTACGGCATCCCGCCGGAGGACATCCTGTTCGATGCGCTTGTCTTCCCGATCGGCACCGGCGACAAGAACTACATCGGCGCCGGCGCGGAGACTATCGAAGGCATACGCCTCATCAAGGAGGCCCTGCCCCGCTGCAAGACCATCCTCGGCATCTCCAACGTCTCCTTCGGCCTCCCCGCCTCCGGCCGCGAGGTGCTCAACGCCGTCTTCCTCTATCACTGCGTCCAGGCCGGGCTCGACCTCGCCATCGTCAACACCGAGCGCCTCATGCGCTACCCCTCCATCCCCGAGGTGGAGCGCACCCTGGCCGAAGACCTCATCTGGTGGCGTGGCGACGACCCCATCGCCGCCTTCACCGCCCACTTCCGCGGCAAGGCCGCTGCCCCCGCCCCCAAGGACGATAGGCGCTCCCTCCCCCTCGACCAGCGCCTGGCGCGCTGCATCGTGGACGGCAGCAAGGAGGGCCTGCTGGAAGACCTGGACGAGGCCCTGAAAGCCCGGACGCCGCTTCAGATTATCAACGGCCCGCTCATGACGGGCATGGATGAAGTGGGCCGCCTCTTCAACGACAACCGCCTCATCGTCGCCGAGGTGCTGCAATCCGCCGAGGCCATGAAAGCCGCGGTGCGCCACCTGGAGCCGCACATGGAAAAGGGCGCCTCCAGCAACAAGGGCACCATCCTCCTCGCCACCGTCAAAGGCGATGTACACGATATCGGCAAGAACCTCGTGGAGATCATCCTCGCCAACAACGGCTACCGCGTCGTCAACCTGGGCATCAAGGTCCCGCCGCAAGAGATCATCGCCGCCTGCCTCAAGCACCAGCCGGACGCCATCGGCCTTTCCGGGCTGCTCGTCAAATCGGCGCAAATGATGGTGGAGACGGCAAAAGACTTGAAAGCCGCCGGCATCGCCTGCCCCGTCCTCGTCGGCGGCGCCGCCCTCACCAACCGCTTCACCCGCCTGCGCATCGCCACCGTCTACGATGGCCTCGTCGCCTACGCCCGCGAAGCAATGGACGGCCTTTCCCTCGCCAACCGCATCATGGACGCCGATCAGCGCGAAACCCTCCGCGCCGGCTTGGACAAGACGACCCTGGACATGCAACGCCAGGGCCAGGCAGAGCAACCCCAGTCCCAGACCATGGTGCGCCGCGGCAGGTCCGCCGCCGTGCGCCAAGACATCCCCATCCCCCTCCCGCCCGATCTCAAACTCCACGTCCTGCGCAACCATGATCTCGACGCCATCTTCAAGCTCATCAACCCCATGATGCTCTATGTGCGACACCTGGGCTTCAAGGGCCGCTTCCCTGAAGCCCTGGCGCAAGAAGAACCCAAGGCTCTGGAGCTGCGAGCCGCCGTGCGCCGCGTGGAAGAGCAGATGCTCGCCCGCAAAGACATCCACGCCGCCGCCGCGTTCAAGTTCTTCCCCGCGCAGTCTGACGACCAGTGGCTGCGCATCTACACCCCGGACGGCAAGGCGGAGATCGGCCGCTTCTTTTTCGGACGTCAGACAGACGATGCCGGCCTCAGCCTGGTGGACTACGTCGCCGAAAAATCCTCGGGGCGCATGGACTACGTCGCCCTCTTCGTCACCACCATCGGCAACGGCGTCCGCGCCTTGGCGGACGACTGGAAAGAGCGCGGCGACTACCTCGCCAGTCACATCCTGCAATCGCTGGCGCTGGAAAGCGCGGAAGCCTTCGCCGAGCTGGTACACCAGCAGATCCGCCGCGCCTGGGGCTTCGCCGACCCGCCGCAGACCACCCCGCAGGAGCTTTTCAAAGCGCACTATCGCGGTCGGCGCTACTCCTTCGGCTACCCCGCCTGCCCCCGCCTGGAAGACCAGGAAGAACTCTTCCGGCTGCTGGATGTTGAGCAGCACCTGCCCGTCCGCCTCACCGAGGGCCACATGATGGACCCCGAAAGCTCCGTCAGCGCCCTCGTGGTGCACCACCCGGACGCCGCGTACTTCAACCTCTCCCCTGCCGACGCCGCCGCGCTGGAGCGCGAGATCGCTGCCGCACACGCTCAGGGCCGGCGCGCCTAACCCCATGCCACCCCTGGCCCCCCTTGCCGCCTGGTGCGCCATCCTCCTGCTTGCCGCTACCGGCTGCCTCTTCCGCGCGGAAGACCCGCCCACGCCAAGCCCCGACCAGTACGATCAGCGCATGACTGTCACCATGGACGCCTTCCGCTTTGCCCCCAGCACCTTCCAATTCACCAAGGGCCAGACCGTCGCCTTCGATCTTGCCGCCGTGGACAGCCACCACACCTTCACCGTGCCCGAGCTCGGCATCCAATGGAAGGTGTGCAAGGGCCGCACGCTGCCCGTGCGCTACCAGTTCACCAGCGCCGGCAACTACCGCCTCTCCTGCTCCATCGAAGGCCATGATGACGCCGGCATGCTCGGCTTCATCAGCGTGCGCTAGCCCGCTGATCTTGCCCTGCGCTAGCGGCCCGCGCTAGAATCGTTGTGCCGTCACGCACTCGCATCGCGGGACGCCAAGACAATCAGGAGAGCCGCCGTGCCACACCTCCCCCTGCCCCTGCGCCTCCTCGCCACCCCCATCGCTGCCTCAGCCATCCTCGTCGCCTGCAGCGGTGGCGATGCCTCTACCCCCGCCCCCACCATTACCCCGCCGCCCGCCGGCGTCATGGCCCTGTCCGTTGAACTCTCCAACTTCAAATTCGTCTCTAAAGACATCACCCTTGACGGCACAAAGGCCATAGACCTGACGCTACACTCCAACGACGTCAAACACACCTTCACCGTGCACGCCCTCAACATAGACATCACGGTGGACGGAGGACAAACCAAGACCCTGCGCTTGCCGCCCATCACCAAACCAGGCTCCTACAAACTCTCTTGCGATATCGCCGGCCACGAAGCTGCGGGCATGGCGGGCACCGTCACCGTGCGCTAGCGCACGTCAGGGTTGACAAATCCCTTCAGTGCTGCGATATTTTGGGCCGCGAACTATAGTCTCACGACCCGCTGTCTAATAAGGAGGATTGCATGCATCTCGGGTGGGAAGTCTTCTTCGATGTCACACGCTACGCACACATCCTTTCCGGCATTCTGTGGATCGGCCTGCTCTACTACTTCAACTTCGCCCAGGTTCCCGCCTTCGCCAAGATGGAGCCTGCCGCGCGACAGAACGCTATCATGATCCTTGTCCCCCGCGTCCTTCTCTACTTCCGTTACGCCGCCCTCTCCACCGTGATCTTCGGCATCACGTTCATCGTGGGCACGGCCATACAAGAGAGCGGGTACTGGACCACCAATCGCTTCTACTCCATCGTCGTCGGTGGCACACTCGGCCTGGTCATGGCGGCGAACGTATGGTTCATCATCTGGCCCAATCAGAAAAAGGTCATCGCCGCCACTACGGCTACCGTGAAGGAGGGCAAGCCCGCCCCGCCCGACCAGCCCAAGTGGGCACGGGCCACCCTCGTGGCTTCCCGCAGCAACGTCATCATGTCCATCCCCATGCTGTTCTTCATGGTCGGCGCCATCCACCTCGATAGCCTCTGGGCCTAACCTGCAAGGAGACCA
>SHYB01000022.1 GCA_009693015.1 Dehalococcoidia bacterium | reverse complement strand
TTGTTCCCACCCACCCGCCCGCAAAGGTTGTACGAGAAGGCAGGGGCGCATCCCCTGTACCCTTGCCAGAAAGGGGCGTTGCCCCTTTCTGGACATACCCGAGGAGCAGGAACATCAAGAAGCGTCCTTTTGTGTATGCAACCAAGCATTAGCCGGCGTTGACCGAGGCGAGGGTGGGGCCGATTTTCTGGGCGATGGGCTGGAGCTTGGCGCGGTCGAGGCCGTAGACGCCGATCGCCGTTTCGCCGAGGATGCGACGACAGTCCTTGGCGGGGACGCCGCGAAACATATCCTTGAGCCGTTCCTGAGAGTGGGGCCAGGTGCCCTCCAGATGGGGATAGTCAGAGCCCCACATCAGGTTGCCGACGCCGATGGTCTTTCGCAACTCCACGTCAGACCTGCCGGAGGGGGGCGAGGCGCCGATGTAACACTGGCGGCGCCAGTAGTCGCTGGGGGGCTTGGGCAGTACCTTGCGCGCCTCATCAGGGTTGCGCACTTCCCAGAGATAGTCGAGCGTTTCCAGAGTGTTGGGCACCCAGCTACCGCCGGCTTCCGTGTTGACGAACTTGAGCGTGGGGTGACGCTCAAGCACGCCGCCCCAGATCATGAACCAGGTGGGCCGGCGGGAGAGCCAGAAGATCTCGGCGCTGTTGATCCAGCGCAGGCCGGGGGTGTCCGCGCCGTAGTTGGTGGTCTCCCCCGTGAGGTGCAGGTGCACGGGCAGAGCGAGGGATGCGGCGGATGCCCAGATAGGCTCGTAGCGGGGATGGTGCCAGAAGGCCTCCGGCTCATGGGCGGAGAGGCCCATGCCGGAGAGGACGATGCCGCGGAGACCGGCCTTGCGCGCCCACTGTATTTCCTTGACGGCGGCAGGGATATCGAGGGTGGGGATGGCGGCCATGCCGGCGTGACGCTCGGGCGAATCGGAGCAAAAGTCGGCGAGCCAGCGATTGTAGGCGCGGGCGCCGGCGGCTCGAAGCTCGGGGGTGGTGCGCACACCAGAGACGGCGCTGAACGGCTGGTGGTTCTTGCTCTGGCCGTCGGGAAAGATGACCTCGGCAGCAACGCCTTCGCGGTCGAGCTCGCGGTGGCGGAGGGCAGCGTCCCATGCGCCTTTGACGCCGCCTTCGCGCACGGCCTTCTCTTTGTTCCACGCGGCGCGGCGCGGGCGGCCGTGGGGGTCGATCTTGATGCCGCTGCTGAGGTCCTGGGAGGCCTCGGCTTGCTGCAGCCAGGAATCGAAGTCGGCGCGGCGGCGGGACTCGACGTAGGGGCGGTAGTCGCGCCAGGGGGCGCCGGCGTGACAGTCGGAAGAGACGAGCATCAGACGATCCATAAGGGCCTCCGATGTTGCCAAGAAGGATGTGCTGGACATGCGGGGTGTGCCTGATACTCATACATCGGGGCTGGCGGCGCTGTCAAATGAGGGGAGGGCGCAGAAAGGCAGGCCAGCAGGTCTGAGGCAACCGCGTAGTACAATGCCGTCATCTCAGTTGGAGGACGCGCATGGATACTGCATCGCGCTATCTGATGATTTCGTCCGATTGCCACGCGGGGCCGCCCCCGGAAATCGCCCGGGGGTACGTGGACGCGCAGCACCGCGCGGCGTTCGATGAGTGGATCGCCGGTGTGCGGACGCGCGGGCTGAACCCGGCGGCAACGAAGACGGATATTGCGGGGGCGGCCAAGCGTAAGGCGTTCAACGAGCATGCGGCGGTGGCTTCCGGCGGCGTTACCGGGGCGTGGGACGCGGCAACGCGGACGCGAGAGCTGGACAGGGAGGGAATCGCCGCCGAGGTGATCTTTCCCGATGGCCCCAATAATAATTACCCGCCGTTCGGGGTGGGCTTTCAGCGCCCGCGGGAGGAGCTGGCCCCGGAACTGCAGCAGGCGGGGGCGCACGCCTACAACCGCTGGCTGGCCGACTTGTGCGCCACGGAGCGGCACCGGCATGCGGGCGTGGCGCTGATCACGCTGCATGACGTGGAGGCTGCGGTGCACGAGGTGCAGTGGGCCCGCAGGGCTGGCCTCACCGGTGGCATCATGCTGCCCAGCATGTACATCTGGACGGACGAGCCCGAGGCCTTCTGGCACCACCCGCGCTATGAAGCGATCTGGGCGGTGTGCGAGGAGCTGGAGATGCCGGTGCATACCCATACGTCCGGCCCGCACCCGCGCTACGGCGAGTCTCCGGGGACGCGATGGGTCACCAGTATGGAAGCGTACTGGAACGCGCACCGTGTTTTCTGGTTCCTGATCTGGTCGGGAGCGTTGGAACGGCACCCCAAGATGAAGGTGGTGACGACGGAGTCCGGCGGCGGCAGCGTGCCGTACATGCTGGAGCTGTGCGATTACCTGGCGGCGGACCGCAACCCTGAGGCGGTGCGGGAACACCTTGCGCTGAAGCCGAGCGAGTATTGGCGGCGCCAGTGCTACATCGGGGCATCGCCGCCTTCGGGCAGGCCGGAGGTGGCGATGCGTCACACGATCGGCCTGGAGAAGCTGATGTGGGGTTCAGACTACCCGCACATCGAGGGGACGTGGCCGCGATCCATCGAGCGGGCGCAGCGGATGTTTGACGGGGTGCCGGAGCGCGAGGTGCGCATGATCTGCGGGTTGAACGCAGCCAAGGTGTATGGGTTCGATGTGCTCAAGCTGGGTCCGCTGGCGCAACGCATCGGCCCTAAGGTAAGCGAACTCGGTACGACGGTGGTGCCGCCCAAGGCCTGACTCCCTGACCATTGCAGTCGTACAACGGGGACGCGGTTGGCATGGCAGACGCATACGGAGGCCGCGCGCGGTGCGGCAAGGAGCGAGATATGAGCGCGAACGCGTACGTGTTGCTGAATATCGAACCGGTGAGGACGCAGGAGGTGATCAAGCGGTTGCTGGCGATCAAGGGAGCGCTGGTGCGGGAAGTGATCGGCCCGTATGACGTGATCTTGGAGCTGGAAGGGGGCACGGTGGAGGACATCACGTCCGTTGTCCGGCAAAAGATTCGGACTATTGCCGGCATCACGGGAACGGTGACGTGCATGTGGGTGACAGAGCAGGCTGGACACACGGCCGGCGGCTAGTCCAGGCGGCGGGAGCGCGGGTGGGGCACAGCTAGCGCTGGCCTGGGGGCGCCTCACGCACTCGCGGATAGTCCAGGCGCTCCAAGGGCGGGTGGGCGCGGGGGTCTATCTCCTGAAAGGCGGAGAGGCGCACTGCCCGCAAGCAGTCTATGTGCCTGCCCTGTGTCACTGTCTCGCGGGCGATGCTGCGCTGGTCAGCGATGGATGCCTCGATGTCAGGGCTATCGAACTCATACGCCGCGAGGTAGGCTGACGGCCCATCGTTGGGGCGCAGGTTGACGAAGCGGCGCGATCGCACCCAGCCCTGCGCCGCCGAGAGATCGGGCAGGTGCGTGCGGCTGTACCAGCGGTTGAACTCCTCCTCCCTGGATGGGTCGGTGCACTCGGTGAATATGAGATAGATTCCCTTGGGCATGACTGCCTCCATGGGGCCAGGATGGCTCATCCTACAGCATGGGCGGGCATTGGGGGCGGCAGGGGTAGCGCCCCATGCTAGAATGCCAGCCATAGCGCAGGGCGGCGTGCGTGGCACGGGGCACAAGGTCAGCGTGGGCTGCTCCCACCAGCGTGGGTTGTCCGCGTTATTAGAAGGAGGCCGTCGCATGCCGCTCCTCACCAAGCGATACCCGGTGTTCGATTGCGATTCGCATGTGACGGAGGCCACGGCGATCTGGGACTATCTCACGAAGAGGGAGCAGGATGAGGTGCGGCCCTGGTTCTGGCCCAAGGACCAGTGGCTGATCCTCAACGGCAAGCGCCTCACGTACGACGCCTTCAGCCACGGTCGCATCGGCCTGACGTTTGGGTTTTACGCGGCGCCGCCGGACGGCCGCACGCCTGCGGCGGGAGAATTGGCGGGGCCAGGGGTGACGAAGCAGATCATTCGCAAGCTGCGGTCGGCGCCGCTGACGCACGAGCAGATCGAGTACGTGGAGCAGAAGGGCGCGCGTGACGGGCTTTCGCGGATCAAGGACATGGACCAGCAGGGGATTGACCAGGTGATGGTGATCCCGCTGATGATGTTTTCCAGCTTTCTGTTTATTGAGAACCACCGCGCGGCGGCGCTGATGGCGCGGGCGTATAACGATTGGGCGTGGGACTGGTGCGCCGTGGCCCCGGAGCGGCTGTTCCCCTGCGGGGCGCTGCCGATCCAGAACCCGGTGCTTGCGGCGGAGGAGCTGCGACGCATCGCCAAGCGGGGGTTCCGGGTGGCGGCAGTGCGCGCGGTGGACGTGCAGGGCGGGTACCCCAACCAGGCGGCGCATGAGACGGTGTGGAACACGTTTGAGGAGACGGGCCTGGTCGTGGGGATGCACTCGCTGTCTACGCGGGAGTTGCCGAACCCGACGGGGCAGCAGTGGAGTCCCGGCCAATTTCAGGACCGCACGATCAGCCGCAAGCAGATGGGAGGGGCATCGCAGGCGCTGGGCTTTTACCATGAGGCGATGACGTGGCTGACGGGCGTGCTGCTTTCGGGGTTCCTCGACCGCCACCCGAAGGTGGCGATGGCGATGATGGAGAGCAACGCATCATGGCTGCCCATGCTGCTGGACGAGGCCGACCGGGCGGCACGGCTATACGGGGCAGATCGCCGCTCAAGCAGGGCCGCAAGGGGCGCGGGCGGCATGAGCCTGCCTAGCGAGGCGTTCCGCCGCCAATGCTTCATCGCGTTTGAGGGCGATGAGGCAGAGGTGTACCGGCAGCACGAGTACTTCCAGCGCCTGGGGATATGGTCGTCGGACGTGTACCACCACGACGGCGCGGATGCGTGGACGGCGATAGGGAAGATGCAGGAGCGGGGTGTGCCGGAGGAGACGCAGGCGTTGCTAATGGGGGACAACGCGAGGCGTATGTACGGGATCGCGCCGAAGATGTTCACGCACGCGGCGCCGGCGGGCTACCCGCGGCCGGGGTGGTATCCAACGCAAGAGGCAGTGGAGAGAGAGTACGCTCACCGCATGAAGGTTTCGTAGCCAGTGATGCACCAGGAAAATCCCAGGAGGACGCCATGACTCGCCGCCCGATGCCCACCGTGGAGGATACGCTGAAGTTTTTCACCCAGGATTTTTTCGATAAGCACAGCAATTGGGGTCGCTGGGGCAAGGACGACCAGATGGGCACGTTGAACCACATCACGCCGGTGAAGCGATTACAGGCGGCCAAGCTGATTAGGGACGGGGAGACGGTTTCCTGCGCCCGCCCGGTGACGTGGGAACGTGGGCCGGACGTGATTCAGCAGCCGGTGCACTTTATGCATACGTCAGGGGAGCGCTGGGTGCATGCGCCGAAGGTGGAAGGGCAGATGCAGGGGGCGGCGGATTGGTTCGGGATGGCGGTGCATGGGCTGCATATCACGCACCTGGATAGCCTGGGGCATCACTTCCGGTACGGGAAGGCGTTCAATGGGTTCTCCGCTGACAAGGTGAATACCCATGAGGGGGCGACGGTGATGTCCGTTGAACTGGCGAGGAAGGCAATTGTGACGCGAGGGGTGTTGCTGGATATGCCGCGGCTGTACGGCTTGCCGTACCTGGAGCGCGGCGAGCCGCTGTATTTGGACGACTTGCTGGCGGCGGAGAAGGCGCAGGGGGTGAAGGTGGAGCCGGGAGATGCGCTGCTTGTGCGCACGGGGGCGTACAAGCGCCTGTTGGAGAAGGGGCCGGCCGACGAGGTGAAGGAAGGTCGCGCGGGTTTGTACGGCAACACCCTGCCGTATCTGCATGAGCGGGGGGTGGCAGTGCTGTGCAGCGACGCGGCGAACGATGTGATCGTGCCGGGACACCCCATGCCGTTCCGCTTGCCTATCCACCACGTGGGTATCGCGGGCATGGGGCTGTGGCTGATCGACAACGGCAACCTGGAGGATGTGGCGGAGGCGTGCGCGGCGCGCAAGCGGTGGGAGTTTTCGCTGACGGTGGCGCCGCTGCGGCTGCACAACGCCACAGGGTCGCCGGTGAACCCGATCGCGGTGTTCTAGGGACGGCGTACGGCGGGCTCGGCACACAAGGAACCGCCGGAAACTTGCCAAGAGCAGCAACGCCGCTGTGTTGTGCCCTCACCCCAGCCTCTTCGACAGGCGCAGGGCAGACGCTTCCCTGGAAGGGGTGAAGAGGGGCAGTAAGCGCTCACGCAGCCTTCACGCGCGCGAAGGGGCGGTTCACGCCTGCGCCACGCGCCGTGGCTAGCATGCATCCCGTACCATCCGAGTGGTCCGCGGCATGGGAGGGTGGGCATCATGGCGGGAGCAAAGAAGAAGGGCGAGACGGCGGGCGGCGGTGGGCGTCCCGGTGCGGGAGAAGCAGCAGGTCGTGGCCGCACCGCTGCATTCCGTGCTGGTGGTGGAGGATGACCGCGCCGTACGCCGCATGCTGGGGTTCGCTCTGGGCGCGGCGGGGTTCGAGGTGCGGGAGGCGCTGGCAAGCGAGCCGGTGGATGCGGTGCTGCTGGTGGCGTCCTCGGTCATGCTGGCGGCGGAAGCGCACAAATGGTGGCGGCGGCCACGTTTCCTGCGGCAAGAAGCAGGCACGGTATAATACGCGCGCTCGCCGAGGCGGAATTCTCAAGGATATGGCACGCTGATATGCAAGTTCCCAAATGCATGAGCACGCAGCACCCGGACAACGCCGCGTCGCCGCCGTACGCCACGGACGGGGTGGTGAAGGGCGAAGGCGAGGTGCTGGAGGCGGCGCACGTGTTTGCGCTGGGCTGCGACGAGCAGATGTGGGACTCCGAGGGCAAGGATGTGGACCGCATGGTGGTGAGCAAGCTGCTCACGAACCACCAGGAGCAGTTCACCAAGCAGCGCCTGGGCCGCGATTGCTTTCTAACGCTGCGCGTTCCTAACCCGTCCATCGAGCGGGAGATGCGCAAGACGCTGGTGGAGACGCTGGAGAGCATCCCCAGCGCGTGGGACGTGGCGCAACGGTTCTACGGCAACGGGGACGCCGCGCCGATCCATGAGGTCATCCTGCCGATGACCACGTCAGCGGAAGAGCTGAACCGGCTGTACCTGTACTACACCAATTACATCGTGGGGAAGGAGAAGCAGGTGCTCTACGGCGAGTACCGCGTCTCCGACTGGCTGGGGGAGTACCACCCGCGCCAGATCAACGTGATCCCGCTGGTGGAAGACCTCGATCATATGCTGATCGCCGACTCCATCGTGGACGAGTATTTGCGCGGCAAGGAGTTGCCTTACCAGCGAGTGTTCCTGGCACGCAGCGACCCGGCGCTGAACTACGGGCTGGTGAGCGCGGAGCTGATGCTGAAGATCGCGCTGCAACGGATGCGGCGGCTGGAAGAGCAGCGAGGCATCCCGCTGTATCCGATTATCGGGGTGGGGTCGGCGCCGTTTCGCGGGAACCTGACGCCGCTGAACGTGGAGCGGGCGTTCCGCGAGTATCCCAGCGCACATACGCTGACGGTGCAATCGGCGTTCAAGTACGACTACGAGGAGCCGGACGTGAGGGCGGCCATTGCGCAGATACGGGGCCACGAGCGGGGCACGCCTGTGGCGGTGGACGAGGAGCGGGCGAAGCGGCTCATCAAGAAGTACACGGCGGGATACCAGGACTGCGTGAGACAGCTCGCCCCGGTTGTGGCGCAGGTGGGGGCCATGGTGCCGAAGCGCCGCGACCGCCGCTTGCACATCGGGCTGTTCGGCTATTCACGGATGCTGGACACGGGGGAAAGCGGCAAGGAGGCGATCCGGCTGCCGCGGGCCATATCGTTCTGCGCGGCGATGTATTCCATCGGCATACCGCCGGAAGTGCTGGGGCTGGCGGCGCTGGACAAGGAGGACTTCGCGTTCTTGCGGGAGGTCTATCCCAGCCTGGAGGAGGATCTGGCGGCGTCACTGCGCTTCTATCACGAGAAGTCCGTGGCGCGGCATCTTGGCGCGAAATATGAATCGCTGTGCATCCGCTTCTGCCACGACATTGACCGGGTGCACGAGGGGCTGACCACCGCGGTGCAGGCGAGCCTGGAATCGCTCACGGCATCACACACGCAACGGTATCTCGTGGAGGCGGCGCAAATACGGCGTTTCCTGGGGTAAACCACATGACAGCACGGCGGCGGGATATACGAAGCCACCGCTTCCTGGGGTAAAACACATGACGACACACGAACGCGAACCTGACCTGAACCCGCGCACGATCCTGGCGCAGCTGAAGAAGAACGGCGTCACCCATGTGGTGTACCTGCCGGACACGGAGAGCAGCGGCCTGTATCAGGCGATGCTGGCGGATGGGACGGTGGAGGTGATCCCCATCACGCGGGAAGGGGAGGCGTTGGGGATCGCGGCGGGGCTGTACGCGGGGGGCAAGACGCCGGTGTGCGTCATTCAGAACACGGGTCTGTTCGAATCGGGCGACTCGATTCGCGGGCTGGGGCTGGAGTGCAACCTGCCCATCGTGATGCTGATCGGCTATCGCGGATGGACGAGACGGGGGCCGACGCCGGACTCGGCGGGACGGCACACCGAGCCGATGCTGCAGGCATGGGGGCTGTCGTACTATCTGGTGGAGACGGACGCGGACACGGAGCGCATCAGTCTGGCGTTCCGCGATGCGCCGGCGGCGAGGAAGCCCGTGGTGGTGCTGATTGGAGGGGAGTACGCGGCATGATCAACCAGGCTGATTTTTTCACGGTTCTCAACAAGCATCGCGCCCAGGCGATCGTGTTGCCCACGATGCAGGCGAGCATCCCCTGGCAGGAGGCGAGCGAACGCGCGGAACTGGATCTGCCGGTGAATAACGTGATGGGAAAGGCGTCGTCCGTGGGCCTGGGCGTGGCGCTGGCGTTGCCCGCGACCAGGGTGATCGTGCTGGACGGCGACGGCAGCCTGGAGATGAACCTGGGATCGATGATAACTATCGCGGGGAAGCAGCCGAAGAATCTGTATCACATCGTGATGCAGAACGGCATCTACGGGATGACGGGCGGGCAGCCGATCCCCGCGGCGGAGCGCGTGTCGTTCGCCACGATAGCGAAGGGCGCAGGGTATGCGGCGACGTATGAGTTCGACGACCTGGAAGACCTGACGACGCGCCTGGGTGAGGCGCTGGCGCATGCCGGCCCGGTGTTTATCACGGTGAGAGTGGTGCCGAAGCCGCGCATCGCGGCATCGCGGGGCGGTGGAAAGCCGTCACCGAAGGTACGCTCGACGGGCGCAGCGATTGTGGCGTTCCGGCAGCGGTTCGCCAAGTAGGACGGTGGCTATGGGAACGCTGGCTGCGCTGGAGCAGCGGGTGCGGGAGCTGGAGGCCACGCTGGCGATCATGCGGCTGGAGGCGAGCTACGCGCGGACGTGGGACACGGGCGACGGCGCAGGGTGGGCCAATCTGTTCACCGCCACGGGCGTGTTCGAGGTCTTTGATTCGGGGGCGGACAAGCCGCTGGCGGTGAAGGGTCGCAAAGCGCTGGCGGCGTTCTGCCTCGAGGTCAACGCCCAGCGCACGATTCTGCACCTGATGAACCTGCCGGAGATCACGGTGGACGGGGACACGGCGCGTGCGCGGGTGACGTTCGAATCGAAGACGGTGCGACGGGCGAAGGTGAACGACACGCTGATCGGGGGCGCGGCGGGCTATTACGAGGTGCGGTACCGGCGCACCAAGGACGGGTGGCGGATGGAGCGGCGCAGCGAGCGGGTGGCGCTACGGCACCACGCCAGTTTCTTTTCGCTGTAGACGGTGGCGGGCGGCGTGACGGCAACAGGCCAGCTTCTTTTCGCTGTAGGCGGCAGCAAACACCTGACGTTACTGCCGAGGGGCGGGTAGGGGCGATGCATTCCCGGAGAATGCATCGCCCCTACCCGCGGTGAGCAGCTAGCGTGACGCCTTGCGAGCGGGGGCTTTGGCCTTGCCGAGACGAACGACACCCTCGCCGCTGGAGATGTCGATGTTGGTGCCGTAGGGCTTGGAGCGCTGAACCAGGTTTTCCAGAATGATCCTTGCGAGATCGCTCCCCTTTTCGGCGAGCATGGGCCTACCGGACTGGTGGCGGGCCGTGCCCAGCGTCTTCTCCATGGGCACCATGCGGATTTCCTTCACCCCGACGTTGCGCTCGAAGACCACTTCGGCGTAGGCCAAGGCCGCCTCGGCGGGGTTGGAGAGGCCGGTGCCGCCGATCTGCGAGCGTCCGCCTGCCTCTGCGCCGGTGCGCTTGTTGAGGAACTCGCCGGCGCCGGCGTCGCGGGGGAAGCCCCAGCGCTCCAGCATCTCCGGCGGCACGGTGCGCACCTGGTCCTGCTGCATGATGAACCCAGGCAGGCCGTAGCAGATGGCCTTGCCCTTATAGACCTCGATGCCGCCCATTCTGCCGCGCCCGTGGGCCACGAAGATGTCCGCACCGGCGTCAATGCAGCCGCGGGCGAAGATCAGCGTCTGGTCGGAGGGGTTGTCGAACGTGCGGCCCGCGCCCTGCTGGTGGAAGCCCATGATGACCACGTCCGCCTGTCGCCGCGCCTCGCGCACCATCTTAAAGTTGCGTTCCAGGTCGACCTCGTAGGGCACGGTCTCAAAGCTGAAGCCCTTGGTGCGCTTGAAGATGGTGCCCATGAAGTAGATTTCGTCGGCGGTGTCTATCTCACGTCCAAGCATGGTGTGGCCCATGAGCGGGTCAGAGCGGCCGCCGCCTTCGCGCCGCACGCGCTTGGCCTCATTCCAGCCCAGTCCCTCGTTGGCGCGCTTGAGGGCGTTGAAGGTGGCGTCATCGACATGAATCTTGGCATCGAAGCGCACGAGGTTGGCGCCGGGACGGTTGCGAAAGTAGGGCTCCTCGTCGGCGGCGAGCATGCCGATGGGGATAGGATACGGCAGGTCGGCCTTGCCGCGGGGGCCCCAGTCGGAGGCGGAGAGGATGGCGACACGGCCGTGGGGCGTCTCTACGTATACGGGGGAGGAGGCTTCGGTGAGGCTGAGGCCCGTGCCGCAGTGGTACATGCCCGCCTCGTCGAGATACTCAAGGGTGGTGGCCATGCCCGTTTCGCCGAAATCGGCGGAGTGGTTATTAGCGCACCATACGGCTCGGACACCCATCCACTGGAGCTCTTCCAGGCAGAATGGGGGCGTGGCCATAAAGGTGGCGCCGTGGCCGCCGCCGGCCCAGATGGCGGGCGGGTCCTCGCCCTGGGTGATGTTGCACTCCAGGTTGCCGATGGCGATGTCGGCTCCGCGCAGGCGGTTGGCAAGCGCGAGGAAGCGCGGCTCCTTGTAGGAGGATACCTGGTGCTGGATGAGGCAGTCGCCTACGAGGGCGATGTTCATCAGGTCGTTGCTAGGCATGTTTTCTCCTTTGTGCGGCTGTTTTGCTAGCGGAGCAATTGGGCGAAGGCCGCGGCGGTGACCACGGTGGTTTGGCGCGGGTAGACTTTTTCCGTGAGGACGCGGTGGACTTCCGGGTCTTTGTCTGAGCAAGCGTCGGCGACGACGAATATCTTGTAGCCAAGGTCGAAGCCGTGGCGGACGGTGGAGAGGACGCAGCCGCTGGTGGAGACGCCGAGAAGCACGAGGGTATCGCAGCCTGACTCTCGCAGCGCGACGTCAAGGTTGGTGGTGGAGAACGACCCGGTCTTGGTCTTGGGGATGACGCGTTCGCCAGGTTTGGGGGCGACGGCAGGGTGAATCTCGGCGTCGGGGCCGCCGGCGGCGAAGGCGCCGCTGCGGGCGACGATGTAGATGACGGGGATCGCCGCTTTGCGCGCGGCGGCGAGGACGGTGTTTGCTGCCGCAAGCACCGCGGGAGGGTCGCCGGCGTAGTTTTTCACGATGACGTTCTGGTAGTCCATGATGACCACCGCGGCGCGGGCCTTGTCTATGCTCACTGCTTGCGTTGTCATAGGAGCCTCCTAGCGGAACGCGGGGACAATTTTGTTGATCATGTCCCGCGTGCTTTCGATTTGGTTGCCCATGATCTGCGGCAGCACGAACTTGGTGGCGCCTGCTTCCACCAGTCCCTGGATCAGCCTGACGCAATGCTCGGGCGGGCCGGTGATGGCCATCTGCCGCGCGATGAACTCCTTCAAGCCCCACTTATCAATGAGGTCGGCGTTGTAGGTGGTGTCGTGCTTCACATGCTCGGACATGCGGTATTCGCTGCGCATGCCCTGGATGCGGCGCTGCATATCGGGCGGAATGGAGATGCCCTTATCGTTCATGCTCTTGCGGAAGCGGACGTTGGTGTAGGAGGCCAGGTAGAACTTGAGGCGCTCGATGCCTTCGGCCTCCGTGGGGGCGACGAGGACGCGGATCATGTGCCAGATGTCGATCTTGTTGAAGTCGCGCCCCGCCTGCTCGGCGCCGATGCGGATGTTGTTGTTGGCGAAGTGCACCAGCTCCGGCGTGGCGCTGTTGCCCACGATGACGCCATCGGCGATGCGGCCGGCGAGCTGGAGGTTCTTGGGGCCATCGCCGGCGAGCCACAGGGGGACGGGCGCGCCCAGCTCCCAGTTGAGTTTTAACTTATTTCCTTTGTGCTCCACCTCTTTCCCGTGCGTGAGTTCGCGCACGGTGGTGACGTAGCTCAGGTAGTCTTCCTTGGATAGCGGCTGCGCACCGATGTTGTACACCGACGAGTCGCCGGGGCCGATTGCGAAGAAGGCGCGCCCGTGGGAGAGCTTCTGAATGGTGGCGATGGCGTTGGCGGCGACGGTGGGATGGCGGGTGATGGGGTTGGTGACCATGGGCCCCAAGCGCGCCTTCTTGGTGCGGAGCGCCGTGGCCGCGAGAATGGCAGTGGTGTCCGCCCACAGCGTCTGCGAATCGCCGAAGCCGATCAGGTCAATGCCACCTTTGTCGCAGACGTCCACCCACTCCAGGTATTCGTCGAGATCGCGGGCCAGACGGCTGACACCGAAGAGCACTTGCTGTTTCGCCATCGCTCCGCTCCTTCCCGCGGCTGAGCCGCGCCCGCCTATTTCTTCTTGGCTGCTTCAACCTCAGCGCGCCGGAACTGCCAGAAGTCCGGCTTGCGCTTCTCAAAGAAGGCCTTCTGCGCTTCGGCAACGTCAGGGCTGCCGAAGTGGTTGGGGTACATCAGCGACGACCAGGTGCCCTGGGGGCCGGCAGCGCCTTCAAGCTGGGCAAGCTCGGCGTCAAACGTGGCCTTGAGAATCTCGATGCACTGGGGGTTCATCGCCAGGATTTCTTCGCACCACTTGTCCACCTCGGCGTCCAGCTTATCCAGCGGGGCGACGGCGTTGCACAGGCCCATGTCCAGCGCCTGCTGCGCGGTGTAGCGGCGGCAGAGCATCCACATTTCACGGGCGCGTTTGGCGCCGATGACGCGGGTGAGGTAGGCCACGTAGTAGCCGTCGGCGGGACTGCCGATGCGCGGGCCGTTCTGCCCGAAGATGGCGTTGTCCGCGGCGATGGTGAAATCGCAGGAGTAGGCGAGGTGGTTGCCGCCGCCGATGGCGTAGCCGCGCACCACGGCGATGATGGGCTTGCGGCACAGACGCAGCATTTTCTGCACCGGCACCATGTAGTAGAAGTTCTGGCGGTAGTTCTCGTCCGACTCCCATTCCACGTCGCCGCCGCTGGAGAAAGCGCGATCGCCCATGCCTTGCAGCGTGGCGACGCCGATCATGCGGTCGTGGCTGGCGTTTTCGAATGCAAGCATCATCTCGCGCAGGCCTTCGTTGGTGAAGGCGTTGAGCTTCTGCGGCTTGTTGATGGTGATGCGCGCCACTCCTGCGCCGTTCTCCTTGATCCACTTCTTTTCATAGATGATGTGGGCAAAATCGTGGGGGCTGCCCTTTTCCCAGGCGGTCCAAGTCATTGGCATACGTCCTTTCTTACACAACTTCCTTTACAACGTACTGGAGATATTGCTCTTCACTCACGCTGAGCATTCCCCGCACCACGCTTTCGGTATCCGCGCCCAGTAATTGCGCG
Organism: Dehalococcoidia bacterium; assembly: GCA_009693015.1. Taxonomy (GTDB): domain Bacteria; phylum Chloroflexota; class Dehalococcoidia; order SHYB01; family SHYB01; genus SHYB01. The sequence goes on along the minus strand of SHYB01000022.1, from coordinate 20,886 downwards.
GCGTGGTTTGCGGGCAAGCGCTGACCGTCAAGCACAATCGGCCCGAGGGTGACGGTGACGTGGCCCACCTCAGGGTGCGGCAGCGTGCGGAACAGCCCGCGCTCCTTCAGGTGGGCATCCCGCTCGATAAGATCGTCGCCGTGCTCCACGACGCCGGCGGCGATGCCTGCGCGTTGCAGGATGTGGAACGCCTCCCAGGGGTCGTGCCGCTCAAGCCAAGAGCGCAGCGCCTGCTCCACCTGCGCGGGGGTCGAAGCGGCGGGAGCGCCGGTGATGCCGGCGAGCGCGCGCACCTGGTGCTGGTCATAGGCGCTGACGACGATCCATCGGTCGTCCCCGGCACAGGGGTAGCAGCCCTGGAGCGCAGCGCCGAATCCGCCGGCGCGGTTGGCTTCGGGCCGCGGGCGCTCGCCGGTGGCCTGCCAGGCGGCCATGGGAAGGCCCACGAGGGTGACGCCGCCTTCAAGCTGGGAGATGTCCACATGGTCGCCCGCCCCGGAAATATCGCGGCGCAGGAGAGCTTCCAGCACGCCGGTGGCGCCGAAGAGGCCGGCGACGAAGTCCATGTAGGAGTTGGCGAAGCCCATCACGCTGCGTTCGTCATAGGCGAAGAGCCCGGCAAGCCCGGACATAGCGGCGGTGGTGGGCTGGAACGAGGGCCACGAGGTGCGGTACCCGTCCTGGCCGTAGCCGGAGATGCTGCCCATGATAAGGCGGGGGTTTTTCGCGTGCATGGCTTGGTAGCCCAGGCCGAGGCGCTCCATGGTGCCGCCGGTGAAGTTTTCCAGGAAGAGGTCAGCCCACTGCGCCAGTTTGAGGGTGAGAGCCACGCCTTCCGGATGCTTCACGTTGACGGTGATGCTGCGCTTGTTTCGGTTCATGTCCTGGAAGGTGCAGGAGCGATTGATGCCCACCGTGCCTCCGGCCATGGGCGGCAGCATGCGGCTAGGGTCGCCGATTTCGCGCGGCTCGAGCTTGACGAGTTCGGCGCCGAGGTCGCAGAGGATGCGGGACATGGTGGGCCCGGCGACGTGGGCGCACATTTCCACGACGCGGAGGCCGTGGAGAGGCAGCGCCCGCGCCTTGGCTTGCGAGTCGGCCCCGCTACGCCAGGGGGAAGGGGTCGCCCAGTCACGTTTGACATCGCCGGCGTGCGCGCCGGGCGGCGGCACGGGAGGCAGCGATTTCGACCAGGCAGGGCCGCCCGCGGAGCGGAACGGCAGCCCGGGGCGCTTGATGGCCGGCGCGACGCTGCCCGCAGGCGCGGGCATGGCGACGAAGAACTTTCGCTCGATGAGTTGCGGGTCGTCCAAAACGTCGGGCACCTGCTGCACGGGGGCATAAGGCAGGCCGCGCGGCGGCCCTTGTTCCCATATCTCCTTGCGGGTGCGCTGCTTGGACCAGGCCTCGATGACGGCGTTGATTTCGGGACGGCGCTTCTGGCGTTCGGCGAGCTGCAGGAACTTGGGGTCGTCCATCCACTCCGGCACGCCGCCGGTCTCGTGCATCCACTCCACCTGGGCCTTCCATTGCCCCTGGGTGGACAGGCCGACGAAGGCGTGGCCGTCGGCGCATTCCCACATGCGGAAGGGAACGGCGAGGAGGGTCTCGCCTTTGGCGCGCTTCATGACCTGCTTGGCGGCGAGCCAGAAGGTATGCACCGTCTCCGACATATCGAGGATGGCTTCTTGCGCGGCGATGTCCACGCGCGCGCCGTGGCCGGTGTGGCGGCGGCGGTAGAGGGCGGCGAGGGCGCCGACGGTGGCCCAGAGGGAGGCGATCTGGAACGATTGCATCGCGGGGGCGTTGAGGGGCTCGCGGGCGGGGTCGCCGCAGACGCTCATCAGACCGCCGGTGGCCCAAGCGACGATGTCAGCGGCGGCGTAGCCGGCGTGGGGGCCGGTTTGGCCGAAGCCGGTGACGGAGACGTGGACGAGCGAGGGGTTCGCTTTCTCCAGCGCGGCGTCGTCCAGACCGTGGGCCGCCATCTGGGCAGGGCTAAAGGAGTCGAGCACGACGTCGGCGTTTTTGGCGAGGGCGGCGAACTGCCGGCGGCCCGCGGCGCTATGCAGGTCAAGGGTGACGGAGCGCTTGCCGTGGTGGAAGCGCCAGAAGAAGATGCTTTCGCCCGCGGCGCCTGCCAGGGGGGGCGTGCGTCGCAGGGGCGACCCGCCGGGCGGCTCCACGAGCACGACGTCCGCGCCCATGTCAGTAAGCAGCCTGCCGCAGAGGGCGCTGGGCGCGCCAGGGAACTCCAGGACCCGGAGCCCGGCAAGCCCATTTCCGCTGGTGGTAGCGGCGCGCGCGTCGGCCATAGGTGTGCGATGCCTCCATAGCAGGCTGGGGCGGGCTGCTTCACGCGGCCGGCGCCAAGCCGGAGTGAACCCTAGCATGCCGTTATCAGATGTGTCAACGGAAATGCCGATTGATATGCTGACGGACAAAGGGGGGCTCGATTGACGCCGCGCCGCGCCGCGCCTAGACTCGGGCCAGCGCGCCAGTGCGGCCACGCAGCATGAGGAGTCACGCCATGGAGTTGAGCCTGGACCACGTCAGCCTGACGGTGAGCGATGTTGACCGCTCCGTGGAGTTTTACAGCAAGGCGTTTGGGTTCCGGCGCACGCGGCGCAGTTCGTCTGACGGGCCGAAGCTGGAGACGATCCTGGGCTACAAGGATGCGAAAATCGAGGTGGCGTGGGTGGCGTTGGACGGGGTCAACGTGGAGTTCATCCAGTACCGGCAGCCGCTGAGCGAACACCGGGCGGTGCTGCATACCAAGGACGTGGGCACGCCGCACCTGGCCTTCCGCGTGCGGGACATTCACGAGGAGTGCGCGCGGTTGCGCGAGCTAGGGGCGCGGTTCAAGAGCGAGCCTGTGGAGGTGGTGAAGGGGGCGCAATACTCGGTATACGGGATGGACCCGGACGGGATTACGTTTGAGCTGGTGCAGCGGGACCGGCCGCCGGTCTAGCGAAACGCCTTGTACACCTGCTGGGCGAGATCGCGGGTGCGGCGCATGGGGTCGGGGAGGAGCAAGGGGACGTAGAAGTTGGCGGCGCCCGCCTTGATGAGCTGCTTCAGGCGGTCCACGCAGTAGTCCGGGGGGCCGGCGATGAGGAACTGCGCGGCAAGCCAGTCGATCAGCCCGTATTTCTTGAGCAGGCGTACGTTGTGGTCTATTTCGTAGCGATGGGAGAGATCGCCTCGGTATTCGCTGCGGAAGCCGCGGATGCGCTCGGCGATGTCGTCGTTCACGGGCACGCCTTTGTCGCGCATGGCGTGGCGGAAGCGGACGTTGGCGTAGGAGGCCAGGTAGAAGCTGCACAGCTCGATGCCTTCTTTGACGCTGGGCGCAAGGACGACGCGGGACATGTACCACATCTCGATGGTGGAGGGATCGCGGCCCGCCTGCGCGGCCCCGGCGCGGACGTGTTGCTGCGCCCACTGCACAAGCTCTACGGTGGCGGCGTTGCCCGCGATGACGCCATCGGCGATGCGACCCGCCAATTCCAGGTTCTTGGGGCCATCTCCGGCCAGCCATACGGGCACGGGCGCGGGCAGCTTGGGCCAGGAGAGCTTTAACGTTTTTCCATGCCACGTCACTGTCTCTCCAGCGCACATGCCCTTCACGGCGAGGGCGTACTCCTCCACCTCGCGCATCGTGGCGCCCTGCTCGCCGATTTCGTAGGCGGTGACGTCGCCGGGGCCGATAGCGAAGAAGGCGCGCCCGCCGGATAGCTCCTGGATGGTGGCAATGGAGCCTGCGGCGACGAGCGGGTGCCGCACGATGGGGAGCGTGACCCAGGGGCCAAGCATGGCGCGCTTGGTGTGCTGCGCGGCGAGGGCCATTTGCACGAAGATATCGTGCATTTGAATGGGCGTATCGCCCAGGCCGATGAGGTCGAGGCCGGATTCATCGGCGAGCTTGAACCACTCCGGCGTCTCGGCGATGCGCCGGATGGGGTTGTTCATGCCGAAGCGTATGGGGGGCGAGGGCATGGGGGAAGCTCCTTCCAGATCAGAAGAGGGCGATGGGGTTGACGGGCGACCCGGTGCCGCCGTGTACCTTAAGCGGGGCGACGGTGAGCATGAACTCGTAGCGGCGCTCGGCGGCGCAGGCCTGGGCCAGCGGCTCAAGCAGGGCGTTGTCCAGGAGTGCGAGGCCGTAGGCGAAGATCCCGCAGTGCACGCCGCCGTAGGCGTATCCGCTGGGACGGACGTCCATGCAGTCCCACACGAGCATACCCACGTCCCACTGTTTGAGCGCGGCGAGGCAGGAGGCGTGCAGCCCCGGCGCTTCTTGCGCGGCGCCCCAATTATCGTTGGGATGGTCGCGCTGCCACGCCTCGCGGCCGCTGTACACCACGAGCGCGTCGCCCGGCTCGATGGTTACGCCCTGGGCCTTGGCGGCGTCCTCCATCTCCCAGGCGTGCACCGGCTTGTCCGTTGCCACGTAGGGGGCCTTGCGGTGCCGGGGAATATCGAGCAGGACGCCGCGGGTGACGATGCCATCACCCCAGACGTCTACGGCGGCAAACGTTGAGCCGCGAAGGTTGAGGATGTCCTCCGGCTTGCGGTTGTTCCACACGCCGATCCGTCCCCAGTAGTGGCATAGCGCGTCCAGATGCGTGGTGGCGGCGCCGTGGAAGTCTACGCCGATGTAATCGGCGACGGCGTTGACGTAGCCGCCAGGGAGGTTCATGAAATGCATGCCGTGGTCGGCGGGACGGGGGTTGCCGGGGGCGGGGTCGACAGCGAGGTGACGCGCGAGGGAAACGCTACGGCCGCTGCGCACGAGCCTGGCGGCGGCGGCGCGCTTTGCGGGGGTGATGAGGTTGGTTGTGCCGCGCTCGTCATCCTTGCCCCAGCGGCCCCAGTTGTTGTCGTGGTGTATCCACTGGATGACTTCTTCCTGCGTAGGTATGCGGCGTTCCATGGGTGCTCCTTAATTTAGGAATTGCTATGCGTGATGCGCGCGGCAGGCTGCTGGGTATTCCTTCGCAGCATGTCCCTCATGTACCAAAGCGCTGCCGCTCAACAGCAGCCCATGCCGCAGTTCCCACCCACCCGCCCACATATGTTGTAGGACGAGTACAGGGGGTGTCCCCCTGTAACCCCCGTGCAAAGGGGTTGTACCCCTCTGCACTCCTGCTGAGTGGACACAAAGACAACCGCGACGTACCACGCGCTGGTCATCATTGGCGCCAGGTGCTGCGCTTCGCGCATGATTATCGCCGCCACGTGCTGCGGAGGATGCGCCCGCCCACGTCGCCGGTGTCGCGATTGTCGCGGCGGGTGACGACGCCGCCGACGATGACCATCTCTATGCCTTCGGCGTGCTGTACCAGGCGGCGTGCCCCCGCAGGGAGGTCGCTGGCGTACTCGCGCTTGCCGTCCATGACGCGGTCGGGATCGAACAGCACGATGTCGGCCGCCTGGCCGGGGGCGAGACGGCCCCGGTCGCGGACGCCAATCTCGTCGGCGGGGCGCGCGGCCAACAAATGCACGGCCTCCTCCAGGGTCATGGCCTGTCGCTCACGCACCCAGTAGCCCAGCAGGTGGGTGGCATAGCCGGCGTTGATGTTGCGCATCATGTGGGCGCCGGCGTCCGACTGGCCCACGCAGACGTGCGGGGTGCGTAGCATCTGGACCAACGCCTGCTCGTCGGGATAGCGGCTGTCCTCCATCTCGAACTGCATCGCCAGGTCTTCATCCAGCGCCAGGTCGAGCACGGCGTCCAGGGGGTCTTTGCCCAGCGCGCGGGCTATCTCCGGGACGCGCTCGCCTTCAAACCGGCGCCAGCGCCCACTGACGGATGTGCCCAGGCTGACCTGCCCCCAGGTGAAGGGGAACATCGGCAACGGCTCCACGAGCATTTCCATGCACATGCGCTGGCGCACGGCGGGGTCGCGCAACTGGCGGCGGCGCTCCGGCGGCGATTGCAGGGAGAGGTCTTTCCACACGGCCCAGCGATCCATGAGAGTGTTGTGTTCAAACGTCACCCAGTAATGCGTGCGCGAAGGTGGGGCCATGGCGAAGCCGGGATAGCCCGCGGCGCGTTCCGCGGCGAGGGACGCCAGAGGGGCGCGCCAGGCATCAGCAGGCTGGTCAGGCGTATGCGCGATCTGCGGCCAGCAGTAGGGGCGCCCGCTGGCGCGGACAAGCTCGCGCTGGAGGGGGAGATCGCTGGGCCTGGTGGGGTCCCACGCGCCCTGGATGAAGCCGCACTCCATACCCTGCATGGCGCCGGCAAGGGCCAGCAATTCGGCGTGGTCGGCGAGCCTGCTGGGCACGGGGTTGCCTTCGCCGTCCCAGTGCGTGGGGGCCATGGTGGTGGTGAATCCCATCGCGCCGGCGCGGAGCTCTTCATGCAGCAAGGCAGCCATCGCCTGGCGCTCCTGCGGCATGGCCACGCGAACGGAGGCTTCGGGCCCCATGACGTAGCGGCGCAGCGCGGAGTGACCGACCATCGCCAGGACGTTGACGCCAAGATTGCCTTCGAGCACAGCCAGATACCCGGCAAAGCGTTCCCAGCGCCAGGGCAGCGTGGTCTCTAGCGCGGCGCGGTGGATATCTTCGACACGCGCCAGGGAGCGCAGGGTGTACTCCTGGTCGCTCGGCCGCACGGGGGCGAGGGTGAAACCGCAGTTGCCGGTGATGATGGTGGTGACGCCGTGCCAGGAGGAGGAGGAGGCCACGGGGTCCCAGAGGAGCTGCGCGTCATAGTGCGTATGGATGTCCCAGAACCCCGACGCGGCGGCGAGGCCGTGGGCGTTTATTGTCTGCGCCGCGCTGTCGGGCACATCGCCCACAGCGACGATGCGCCCGTCCTTGACGCCGATGGCGCCGTGGTAGCGCGGCGTACCGTCACCATCGAGGATGAGGGCGTTTGCGATGAGGGTGTCTAGGGGCATAGGGGCGCCTGGAGATGGGCATCCACTCCCCCACTTGAGCCGCTCGCATGGGTTAAGTGGAGATCGTGGGCAACCAACGAGCCATCCCCCTGCCCCCTTTCCTTCGAGAGACTCAGGACAGGCTCTTTCCTGGAAGGGGGTGAATGCGGGGACACCCCACACCCCGGCAGAGGGCTGGCCGCCCTCTGCACTCCGGCCAGGAAGGAACTCGACGCACGCGGCAGGAAGGCGGCAGGCATTGTTGCTCCCATCTGCACCTCCGCTACTTTGCTTGCACGGGTCGCGTTGAGGAGAGTTGTGGTGCCACGGTGTGCTGGCCTAGAGCAGGGCGATGGGGTTAGCGGGCGACCCGGTGCCGCCCTTCACCCGCAGCGGTGCGATGGTCAGCATGAACTCGTAGCGCTTCTCTTCGGCGCAGGCCTGGGCCAGGGTGGCGAGGTAGGCGTTATCCAGCAGCGCGATGCCGTAGGCGAAGATGGCGCAATGGATGGTGCTGAGGGTCTTGTAGCCCGTGGGGCGGGCGTCCATGGCGTCCCATACGAGCACGGCAATGTCATGCTTCTTGATGAAGCGCATGCAGGTGGCGTGCAGGCCGGGGCGAGCGTTGCTGGTGTAGTCCGCCTGGGGAAAGTCCTGCTCGTAGCGTTCGCGCCCGCTGTACACCACCAGCGCATCACCCGGCTCCAGTGTGACGCCCTGCGCGTGCATGATCTCCTCAAGCTCCCAATCGTGCACCGGCTCGCCGACCTTGACGTAGGGCTGCTTGCGGTGGCGGGGGACATCGAGGAGTACGCCGCGGGTGATGATTCCGTCCACCCAGCGCTCCACCGTGCCGAACGTGGCCCCGTCAAACTTGATGACCTCTTTGGGGTCGCGGCCGTTCCACATGCCCTTCTCGCCCCAGTAATGGCACAGCGCGTCCAGGTGCGTGGTGGCGACGCCGTGAAACTCTGTGCCGACGTAGTCGGCGGCGTAGGCGACACCACCAGGGTGCTGCGTGGTGTGCATCCAGTAATGCACAGGGCGGACGTTGCCCGGCGCGGGATCAGTGGGGAGCACGCGTGAGAGGGAAATGCTGCGCCCGCGTTTCACCAGTCGCGTGGCGGCGAGCCGCTTGGCGTCGGTGATGAGATTGACGGCGCCGGAGTCATCGTCCTTGCCCCAGCGGCCCCAGGTGTGCTCTTCATACACCCAGCGATCGAACTCCGCCTGGGTGGGTATGCTGCGATCGGCCATGTTTTCTCCTTAGGGGATCGCCGTGCGCGGGCTATCCCACGCGCTGCATTTCGTGACAGACGATGATGCCGCGAGCGCGCATCGCTTCGATCTCGGCGTCAGTGTAGCCTAGCTCGCGGAGCACCGGCGCGGTGTCTTCGCCAAAGGTGTGCGGCGGCTCGGCGCAGCCGGGCGTCTCGGAGAAGCGCACGCCGGGGGCCTGGCGGCGGAAGCGCCCAACGGTGGGCCGCTCCACCTCCACGATCATGCCGTTCTCCTGCACGGAAGGGTCGGTGAGGAAAAAGTCTTCGATGCCCATTGCGTCGGCGCGGACGCAGGCGACGCCCTTAGCGCATAACTCACGCTCCCAGGCGGCAGCGGGCTTGGCGCGGAAGGCCTCGGCGAGCAGGGCGATGAGCGCATCGTCGTGGCGCTGGCGGGCGGCGGCATCGGCAAAGCGTGCGCCGGCAAGAAGATCGTCCCGGCCGAGGGCGCGACAGAGGCGGGTCCAGTCCTCCTGGGTGACGCAGGCGAGGTATACCCAGCCTTCGGCAGTGTGATAGAGACGGTCGAGGGCGTGGAAGCCGCGCAATTCGCTATCGAGCTCGAGGCGCGGCGGCTTGCCGGCGTAACGGATCATATCGTCGGACGTGACGTAGGCGTTGGCGGTGAGCATGGTGGTCTCCACGCGCTGGCCCTCGCCGGTGCGGTCGCGGTGGTAGAGGGCGAGGGTCATTGCCGTGGCGAGGCCGATGCCGCTGGAGACGTCAGGGGAGCCTTCGTTGGCGCGGTAGAGGGCGAGGGAGTAGCGGATGACTTCGTCCGTGGAGAGCGGCACGTCGGGAGGGGGCGGCTCATTGCCCTTGCCCAGTTGCCAGCGCACGCCGCCGGTCATGCACCCGGCGATGGGGTGGAAGGCGGGGCGTCCCGCGCCGGGGCCGGTGGCGCCGTAGGAGCCGGCGTAGACGTAGACGACATTGGGGTTGATGCTGCGGACAGACGCTTCGTCAATGCCGATGCGCTTGGGAGCATCGCCGCGGAGGTTGTGCATCACGGCGTGGGCGCTCTTGACCAGCCGCCGGGCGATCTCCTTGCCCTCGGCAGTCTTCAGATCAACAGCCACGCTTTCCTTGCCCTGGAAGGTGCGCGCGCGGCCCGCGGAGAGGGGGCGGAACTCGTCGCCGGTGGCAGGCTCCACCTTGATGACCCGCGCGCCGAGATCGGCGATGAGGGCGGTGCCGGAGGGGGCGGCAAGCCAGTTGCCGAACTCCACCAGCGTCAGCCCGTCAAGAGGCCGGCGCGGCTGCGCGCCGTTGGTGCGGGAGGCGGGGCGCGCGGGGCGGCGCTGAGGGGCGTGCAGGGCCAATTGCGTATGCTCGCCCAGACGCGGCGCGGGTGTGATTGTCACCGCGGGGGTGCGGCTGAACTGGGCGATGGGGCCGATCTGCCGCGTGGCGCCGACTTCAGGGTCGAGAATCTCGATGACGCCGCCGTTGTAGGCGTTCTGGGGATGATCAAGGAACTGCTGCGTGGTGAGAATATAGTCGCCGCCAACGTCATGCTTGAGGAATAGCTCCAGCCATTCCGTAGAGTTCTTTTCCAGCATGCGCTGGATGAGGATACGCTGGAGGGCGATACGGTCGGCATCATTGGCGTAGGTGAAAGGCATGCCTTTGAAGCGCGGGTCTTGATAGAGATGCTGCAGGCCCATCGCGGCGATCCAGTTGGGAAAGAGGCGCGCGGCCATGTTCGCCATCTGGATCCACAGGCCGTCTTTACAGCGCACCACCATGTAGGGGAAGTTGACCGCCGCGGGAGTGAGCGTGGCGCGCATCTGCGCCCCGTGGAGCTTGGCGGTACCGAGCTCCACCTGCCGCCGGACGGAGCTGTTGAAATCGTAGACGCTGAAGCCCTGGAAGAGCGAGGTCTCCACGCGCTGCCCGCGCCCGGTGTGCTCCCGCACCCGCAGGGCGCCGACGATCCCCTGCGCCGCGAGGTTCGCCGTGCTGTAGCTGGCCTGGGGACGGGCGCGAACGGCGGGGGCGTCGCTGCGCTTGAGCTGGTCGCGCATGGCGACCAGGCCGCCGCTCTTGGCCTGGACGATGCCGTCATGGCAGGGGAGGCCGGCATACGCTCCCTTGGGGCCGAAGGCGGTGATGGAGCAATGGATGAGCCGGGGATTTCCCCCACGCAGCGCCTCATACGCCAGGCCCGCAGCGTCTGCCTGCCCCGGCAAAAAGTTCTCCACGAGTACGTCAGTCTGCACCGCCAGGCGCTGGGCTTCGGCGCGGCCCGCGGATGTCGTGAGGTCCAGCACGACGCTTTGCTTGCCGCGATTCCACATGCGCCACGCGGGCATAGAGCGGTAGGGGTCGCCGCCGGGGCGCTCCACCTTGACGACGGTGGCGCCGTTGTCGGCAAGGATCATGGTGGCCATGCTGCCGGCCATGCCTTCGGTGAAGTCCAGCACGCGCAGGCCGTGGAGTATGGTGGTCATGCGATTCCCCTGGGTTGGCGTGACTGCCTCATAGGGTGCGCGGCGATCCCGCGCATGCTGCGCAGAGGATACACGGCGCGCGGGGGAATCTCAAGAAGACAGGGTTAGGCGGCAGGAGAGGAAACGCTCTGGAGGAAGCCAAGGCGGGGGTAGCGCCCGCCGAGCACCAGGTCGGCGTTGACGCCGAGCCATTCCTCCAGCAGCGTGGCGTACACCGAGCGGAAGTCCGTGGTGAACTTCAGGTTGCCGTTGTCCAGGTTGGTGAGGCTGGGGTACTCGCCGTAGAGGCCGCCGCGCACAGGACCGCCCATGACGAACTGCACGGTGGCGGAGCCGTGGTCGGTGCCGCCGCTGCCGTTGCTCTGCACGCGCCGTCCAAACTCCGACCAGGTCATGACGACGACGTCCTGGTCCTTCCCGTGGGCCTTGAGGTCTTCATAGAACGCGCCGAGGGCGTCAGAAAGCCCCTGCAAAAGCCGGCTCTGATCCGCCGTCTGGTTGGCGTGCGTGTCATAGCTGCCGATGCTGACGTGGCCGACTTTTAGCCCAAGGCGAGCGTCAATTGCCCTGGCAAGGAGCTTCAGGCCGCTGGACAGGCTGTTGTTCTGGGGATAGGTGACGGCAGGGACGTAGCCGGCGTTGGAGCGCTGTAGCGCTTCCGAGCTATCGGCGGCGGCGTTGAGGGTGGCGTCGAACAAGCCGGCGAAAGGAGTCTCCGAGGGAAAGGCCTTGTACATATCCATAAGCGCCTGCGTGCGCCGCCGCGCAAGGTCAGACCCCTGCACGCGCGACAGGAACTGATAGGACTGGATGCTCTCCACGGTGGGAACGGGGTATTCGTATGAGAGCAGCTCCCCGGGAAGCTGGTTGCCGAGGGCCAGGCCGGCAAAGGCCTTGCGTTGCGAACTCTCCAGCTTTTCCAGGTAGCGCCCCAGCCAGCCGTCCCTGACCACGCCCTTGGGATCAGCGGAGCGCCAGATGTCCATGGCCTCGAAGTGGGAGGAGGAGGGGTTGGGATAGGAGACGCCCTGCACCACGGCGAGCTTTCCCGCGTCCCACACGCTCTTGAGCGCGGTCATGCTGGGATGCAGCCCCACGGCGTTGTTCAGCGTCAGCACTTGCGCCTGGGGGATAGCGATGTTCTGGCGAGCGGAGTAATAGGCCCCGCTGGCGTAGGGGATGACGGTATTGATACCGTCGTTGCCGCCCGCCATTTGCACGACGATGAGCGTACGCCCCGCATAGCGCGTAGGATCGCTAGGAGGGTCCACGGCGGCGGCGGCGTGGGCGCGGCGGAAGAGCGAGGGCGCAACAACTGCGCCAACGCTGACTGCGGCGCCTGCCTTGAGCATGTCCCGCCTGGTGATGTGCATGACGCGCCCCTATGCCAATTGATAATCCGGCGAGGCGAGCAGCAGATACAGCACACTACTCACGCGCTCGGGATTGCGGCGTGCTGCCGCACTGCTGGCGCTGTCCAGGTTCCGTACGAACTGCACCAGGATGGTGCGCTCGCCGCCAGGGAGGTTGCCATCGAGCAACTGCGCCGCCAGCGTGTCCACCAGCTGCTCCGGCGGGGCGGCGAGAAGCAGGGCCGATGCGCTCTGCGGATCGCGAAGGCCGCGCTGGACGAACTGGTTGGAGACGTTGAAGGCCTGGTTCACGCGCTGGAGCAGCGTGGTGCTGTTGATCCACGCTTCGCCGCCAGGCCACCCCGCCACGTTGGGGGGGTTGAGGATCGCCTGCCCCATGCTGGAGGCCATGCCGGAGAGACTGCGGCCATCGCCGTCCATCTCCGTCTGGCGCCACATGCCGACGACAAGCTCGATTGGGCTTTTGACCAGGGCGCGGTAGGCCTGGTCAGAGAAAAACTCTTCGCTGTAGAAGATTTCGCGCACCACCGCCTTGATGCTGTAGCGCGTGCGGGTGAAGGTCGCGGCAAGGCGGTCGAGCAGCAGCGGCGATGGGTCGCGGTAGGCGAAGAACGAGAAGAGCCGCCTTGCCATGTGCCGTGCCGTAGCCGGCTGCTGCAAGATTATGTCAATGATGTCGTCGCCATCGAGCGGGCCGGTGCGGCCGAGAAATGTCTTGGAGCCTGTGTCATGCTGCGGGCGCGCGTAGAGGAATTTGCGGGCGGGGTCCAGGCCCCAGCCGGTGAATGCCCGCGCGGACTCGCGGATGTCCTGCTCGGTGTAATTGCCCCGGCCCATGGTGAAGAGCTCCATGAGCTCGCGGGCGAAGTTTTCGTTGGGCGCCTGGCGCCGGTTTAAGCGGTTGTCCAGATAGATCAACATAGCGGGGTCGCGGGCCAGCGCTTTCAGGATCACGTCGTAGGTATCAAGCGCGCGGGCACGGAACATCTGGTTCTGGTCGTACATCGCCATGCCCTGGCCGACCTTGGCGAAGGAGCTGGTGAGCAGGCCATGCCAGAAAAGCGTCATCTTCTCTTCCAGCGGGCGCTGGGTGAAGGCCATGCGCAGCGTCCACCACTGTGGTACGTCCTGGGGCCGCGTCATGTTCAGGGGCAGAGCGGCCAAGCGGAGGTCCAGGGCGCTGTTGTCCGTTTCCTGGTATTCCACGAGGTAGTCCACCGCGCCGTCTATGCCGACGGAGGTGAAGTGGGTTAGCTCCTGCTTGGTGATGCCGAAGCCGGCGCGACGGAAGAGATGGCCAATGCGGGCCTGCTCGGTGTCAGGGAAGGGGATGGGCTGGAACGCCTGCTTGCGCGAAGGTTGGGCAGCGGCATAGGCCTTGGCGCGCAACGGCGCATCGGCGATGGCGCTGGCTAGCGCGGAGTAGGCGGCGGCGGAAAGTCCCAACGCGCCTGCGCCGAGGAGGAACTGGCGACGGCTGAAATTTTCAGCCTCTGACGGAGCGATGTTGCTCTTTTTCTGGGTCACGATGCGCCGGTCTCCTGGGATGTGATAGTCGTCACCACGCTTGGTTATTTGGAGGAACGTAGCGCCAAGACAAAGGTTAGTACATTCAGCGGGCGCGCGCCACTGGAGGCCTTGGGCATGTGTCAAGCGCGCCATCTTCTTAGCCGCAGGGAGTTCGTAACCACTGTTACTGAGCTCAATGCCATGGCCGCGGCGGCAAGCACGGGATTGAGGAATCCATAGTCGCCGAAGGCCCAGTCGAGCCCAGCCGGCACGCCGCCGATGGCTTGGAAGACGGGATAGAGGATGCCAGCGGCTACGGGTATCAGCAGCACGTTGTAGAAAAACGCCCAGAATAGGTTCTGCCTAATGGCGCGCATCGTCGCCTTGCTGAGGCCGATTGCCGCCACGACCCCCCGCACGTCGCCGCTCATGAGCGTGATGCCGCCAGTCTCCATGGCTACATCGGCGCCGGTGCCGATGGCAATGCCAACGTCGGCTTGGGCCAGCGCTGGTGCATCGTTGATGCCGTCGCCCACCATCGCCACCCGTTTGCCCTGGGCCTGGAGAGTCTGCACGACTTCGGCCTTCTTCTCAGGCAGCACCTCGGCCATCACTCTATCAATGCCGAGACGCGCCGCGATGGCCTCCGCCGTGCGCCGGTTGTCGCCGGTGACCATGTAGACCTCCAGCCCCAGTTCCTGGAGTTGCGCCACGGCTTCACGAGACTCCGGCCGCAGGGTGTCAGCCACTCCCATGAGCCCGCTCGCCCGGCCGTCCACGGCCACATACACCACAGTCTTTCCGTCCCTGGCCAGGAACTCCGCACGTTCCCCAAGTCCATGGAGCACGACACCCTGCCGCTCCATGAGCGCAAGATTCCCAATGGTGACGGTCTTGCCGTCAATCACTGCCCGCACACCGTGCCCGGGTGCAGCAAGAAACTCTTGAGGCTCGGCTAACGCTATGTGCTTTTCCTGGGCACCTTCCACAACCGCCCGCGCCAGAGGGTGTTCCGATCGGCGTTCGGCGGAGGCAGCCAGACGCAGAAACTCGCGTTCGTCCATGCCAACGGCGATGACATCGGTGAGCTGGGGCTTGCCGTGGGTGAGGGTACCGGTTTTGTCGAGAATCACTGAGGTCAGCTTATGCGCTTGCTCCAGCGCCTCCGCGTCGCGGATGAGGATGCCCCGTTGCGCACCCATGCCGATCCCAACCATGATGGCTGTGGGTGTTGCCAAGCCTAGCGCGCATGGGCAGGCGATGATGAGGACCGCCACCATGGTCAGAACGGCGTACGTCAGCGTGGGCGAAGGTCCGAGGATGAGCCAGAGGCCAAAGGTTGCGCCCGCAATGATGAGCACGGCTGACACAAAGTAGCTGGAGACCAGGTCCGCGAGGCGCTGGATGGGCGCCCGCGACCCCTGGGCATCCTGCACAAGCTGGACAATACGAGCGAGGGCCGTGTCCTTCCCCACAGCGCGGGCCTCGAACGTGAAACTCCCCGTGGTGTTCACCGTCGCCGCGTAGACCTTGTCGCCGGGCCCCTTCTCGACGGGGATGCTCTCCCCCGTCAGCGTGGACTCGTCCAGGGCTGAGCGACCCTCGACGACCAAGCCATCTACCGGCACACGCTCGCCTGGTCGAACGATGACCTTGTCGCCGGGCTGAACGGCATCTACGTGGATGTCCTGCTCGACACCACCCCGGACCACATGAGCCACATCGGGACGCAGGCCTATCAGCTTCTTGATAGCCGAGGAGGTCTGCGAGCGTGCACGGGCTTCGAGATACCGCCCAAGGAGAATGAGGGCGATGATGACCATGGCGGTGTCGTAATAGACCTCGGCCATCACGCCGCCCTTCTCGAAAAAGCCAGGGAGGAAGGTCGCTATGACACTGTAGCCGTAGGCCGCAGCCGTGCCAATGGCGATCAGCGTGCTCATGTTCGCGGTGCGGTGCAGCGCTCCTTGGAAGGCACCTATGTAGAACTGCCAGCCCGCCCAGAACTGCACCGGCGTGGCGATAGCGAAGAGGATGGTGAACAGGGCCTTGTCGCTCAGCCCGTCCAACCCCGGCAGCCAGCGGAACGAGGCCATCAGCAGGAAGATGCCAACCGGCAGCGAGACAAGAAATTTCAGCCGCAACGTACGCAGCTCGCGCTCCTTGCGCGCGGTGTCCTCGCTCTCCCCGTCTGATGGGGGACGGAGCTTGTAGCCGGCCTCTTTGACCGCTTCCTTTAGGACCTCGTCGGAGATCTGCGCCGGCGCCATAACGAGCGCCCGCTCCGTAGCCAGATTAACGCTAGCTTCCTCGACGCCAGGGACGGCCCGCAGAGCCCGCACCACGTGGGAGACACAGGCCGCGCACGTCATTCCCTCCACGGCAAACTGGCGCCGCAGGCTGGTCTCCGGAGTTTCTGTTGTTTGGACCATTGAGCCGCCCTCTTCCTCAGCGGACTAAAACTCCAAGGTGTAGCCGGCCTTCTGCACGGCTGCCGCCATTTTTAAGGGCGTCGCCTTTGTGGCGTCGTACTCAACCGTCGCCTTTCCGGCTTTCAGATCAACGCTGACCTTCTTTACCCCCTCGATGGTCTGAATTGCCTTGGTGACGTGAGAGACGCAGTTTTGACAGGTCATTCCATGCACTTTGAGATCTTTCTTTTCTGTTATCGCCGCCATTATGCCTCCTGACTGTTGGGACAGAACCAGCTAGCGGGTCTTTACATCGTAGAGGTCGCGCAGCTCAGCCACGATCTGTTGCTCACGCCCCTCCTTAATGCCTTCGACCACGCAGGATTGCAGGTGGCCGTCGAGCAACAGCGCCTCAAGCCGCTCGATAGCCTTGCGGATGGCATGCGTCTGCTTCAGAACGTCGACGCAGTAGCGGTCCTGGTCGATCATTTTTCGCACGCCGGCCAGATGTCCTTCGATAAACGCCAGCCGCTTCAGCGCTTCCACCTTGGTGTCGGACTCCATGTTGCCTCCCTACCCCTACCCATCCGGTGTGGGTATGTGGCACACATCGTACCACGTTAGGTAAGAGGGATGGTCTCCGGCGGTCTTCTCCCCAAATCCTGAGCCAACCGAAACGTGATTTTTCTGGGATTTGACCTCCTCCCCTAACAGCGTCCAAGTACTCTTGGCGTTTGGCCGGGATGTTGCTCTTCATGGCGCTGGCGACGATGTGATTTCCGAGACGCTTCAGATCCGCCCTAGATAGCAGGTCAACCAAATCTGTCGACACCTTCAGAACTTGGGCACAGTTTCCCGTCGCCAGGTCGACGGTAAGATCCACAACTTCATCGTAGACCGGCCAGCGAAGACGCCATAACCCAGGCAGCGCACACGATGACAAGATCGTGTGGCTTGTCTCACGCCACGACTATAATAGCGTCCGCCCACACAACGCCCTGAGCAACCTGACACCCAGCGAATTCGCAGCCAAAGCAAGCAGCTCATCCCGGACCGGACTCTGGGAATGGCTGGACATAAACGAGGGAGCATGGTCACGACGGCACAGGATAACGCTCGTGGCACATGCCAGGAGATGCCATAACATGCGGCACTTCACGCGGGGGCAGCTGGACCGGGCATTCAACGCCAAAACCGTGGCGGTGATCGGCGCGAAGAAGTCGAGTGACTATATGTGGCTACGCCGGTTCGCCGAGTACAAGGGGACGCTGTATTCCGTGCACGTCAACCCGCAGTCGGCGCGGGAGATTGAGGCGCGGGGGATCAAGAATTTTGCCAGCATCCTGGATGTGCCGGTGCCGGTGGACTATGTGGTGGTGAACACGCCGCGGAGCTTTGCCGAGGAGGCGTTCGCGCAGTGCGTGCGTGCCAGAGTGGGAGCGGTGAGCTATTTCACGTCAGGGTTTGCCGAAACGGACGCGGACGGGGCGGCGCTGCAAGAGCGGCTGGCGAAGATGTCACGGGAGTCCGGGGTGGCGCTGTTCGGCCCCAACTGCACCGGGGTGTATAACCCGGCGCTGGGGATGCAGACGACGGACGGGATGCCTGTGGGAGAGACGGGGCCGGTGGGGTTCGTGAGCCAGAGCGGGACGCATGCGGGCTATTTCGCGAAGGCGTTGTTCACGTGGTACGGCATCCGCATGGCGCGGGGGATCAGCTTCGGCAATGGCGCGGTGCTGGATGCGGCGGACTGGATCGAGTACGTCGGCGAGGACGACCGAGTGCAGGTGGTGGGAGCGTACGTGGAGGGGATCGGCGACCGCGAGGCGGGGGACTATGAGCGGTTCGTCCAGGCGGTGCGCCGGGTGGCGGCGAAGAAGCCGGTGGTGATCTGGAAGGGGGGGAATACGGAGGACGGGGCTCGTGTGACGGGGCTGCACACGGGGGCGAAGCGGGTGACGGCTACGGAGTGGGAGTGGATTCTTCACAGCAGCGGGGCGATTGGCGTGGACACGATGGAGGCGCTGGTGGATACGGCAGCGGTGCTGGTGCGGCTGCCGGAGCTGCGAGGGCCGCGGGGCGGGGTGATCGTGCTGACGGGCGGGCAGGGGATCGCGGTGACGGACTCGCTGGCGCGGCACGGGCTGCGGGTGCCGGAGCTGACGGAGCGATCGGTGGCGGAGCTGGCGACGTTTTTCAGCCCCATCGGCGGGAGCTGCCATAACCCGCTGGACGCGGCGTATGCGATGGAGAGCCCCGCCATGCTGGATCGGGAAATACGCATTTTGGAGAGGGACGGGCGCCTCGATTTCGTGGTGATGGACCTGTTTGCAAAGCTCATGCCGGTGCAGCGGATCACCAACGCGTACGGGATGAGCCAATACCAACGAAAGGAGCTGCCCATAACCCAGGGGCAGTCTTTTCTCGATGTAATGGCGGCGCATGCTGCGTCGGGGCGCAAGCCGTTCTTCATCATCGTCACGGCGGCGGAGATGGAGCGGGAGGCGCTGGACGTGCGGGACGTGCTGAAGGCGCGGGGCGTGCTGGCGTTTCCATCGGCGGAGCGGGCGGCGGCGGCCTACGGGCGGGCGCTGGCGTACTGGACGGCGCGGCAGAGGCGGGTGTAGGAAGGCGGGAGGCTTGCGGCGCTCTGCCGCCCACAGGCCAAGGAAAAGCGGTGGAGCGCTGCCGCCTGACGCTACAGGGGAGGGGCAGCCATGTCCCCTGCGCCGGCGCCATCTGTGTGCATGATGAAATCGAGGGCGTCCTTGGCCAGGCGATCGGGCGCATAAAAAGGCATCGACCCGGTGAGCTTTTCATAGGTGCGCCACCGCACACCGGGGATCGCCTTCAGCGAGGCCTGCTCGTCTTGCGGCAGTTGGGCGCTGGCGCCAGGCGACATGACCAGGGCAGGCGCTTTGATCTGGTGTAAGGATTCGGCCAGGTTGAATGTGGGTACGAAGGATGAGAGCGCCGCGGCAATGTGCACGGGCGTCCGGGCGAACTCGCCGGCGAAGTAGTGGTCTTGCGCTGGGTCCCCCGACAGGTCCTGGGTCAGCCCGCGGGAATGGAGCCACCACTGGTACATGCCTAGGTCCTGGATGTTGGTCTGCAGGCGCCGAGTCTGCGCGCTGACCGTCACCGGAGTGCACACCAGGGTGAGGGAGTCGAATCGCTCAGGGAGACGGCAGGCGGCCGCGGCGCCGATCATCCCGCCCAGCCCTTCGCCGATGTAGTGGACGCTGGCGATGCCGAGCGCATCGAGCAACCCGGTAAGATCGTCAATGAGCCCGTCCATGGAGTAGCGATACGCCGGACCGGGGTCGTCGCTCTGTCCGCAACCTCGCAGGTCAGTCCTGACGACGCGGTACCGGCGGGCGAGCCAGGGCACCCAGGCGCGAAAGAAGTTTGAGTTCCGGCAGAACCCGTGCTGGATGACCACCGTCTTGCGCGGGCCCCACGGGTCGCTGAAGTCGTCGTCCTGGTAGAAGATACTGGCGCCGTTGATCGCTATTTTCGGCATGACGGTCTCCCGTGGCGGCGAGCGCTGAGGGGTGCCGGCGGCGTCAAGCCACGCTGCTCTTGCGCTCGGCGACGACTCTTTGCTGGAGGAGGCCCGGCACGGTGGAGACAGCGATGTTGACCAGGGCAGGGAGACCGGAGGCGAGGGCCCGTTCTACCGCGGGACGAACGTCCTCCAGATGTTCGACGAATTCGCCGTGCGCACCCATCGCCTGGGCGATCCGGTCGTAGCGCGTCTCCGGACGGAGCTCGCACCCTATGGTTCGTCCGAACGTATCCTCGATCATGTACTTCTCCGAGCCCCAGGCGGAGTCGTTGGCGACGATGACGATCACGGGCAGGTTGTGGCGCAGGGCGGTATCCAACTCCATGATGCCGTAGCCCACGCTGCCGTCCCCGGTGAGAACGAACGCAGGCTCTTCAGGACGCGCGAGCTTTGCCGCCAGTGCGAACGGGATGCCGGCTCCGATCGCTCCGGATCCCGCGGCCTCCCATGTGCCTCGCAGGGGCAATCGCATCTTCAGCGCCGGGCGGATGTGCATGGTGACGATGCCGCCATCGACGACGACGGTGGCGCGCTCGGGGATGACCTGGCTGACGCGCTCCCAGACGGCGCCAGGGTGCGACGGGGTCATGACGGTCTCCGTGGCGCGCCGCGTGGCGGAGATACGGGCGCTCCGCAGCTCGCCCAGCCGCCGCACCCAAGGCTCTCGTCCCCATCCATGCCGCCGCTGCGCCTCGCTGGTCAAGGCCTCCAAGGCACACTTGGCGTCCGCGACGATCCCCACATCGATGGCGCGGTTCTCGCCGATCTCGTTGGCATCGATGTCGATCTGGACCAGCTTCGCGTCCGGGGGGAAGATACCTCCTGAACCCAACTCCCAGTCTACCTTGCGCCCGGCGATCAGGACGGCGTCCGCCAGATGAAACGCCTCTTCGGCGACAGTGTTCACCGGCATGGTGTAGCCGAAGCAGAGCGGGTGGTCGTCGGAAAGTGAGCCGGCGGCCAGGGCGCCGGTAAATACGGGGATGCCGGAAACCTCGGCAAAGGCGCGCAACTGGTCCCACGCCTTGCCGCGGGCGACGCCGCTCCCCGCGATAATCAGCGGCCGCTGGGCGTTCCACAGCAGGTCGACGGCACGCGCAACGGCTTGCTTCGCAGGTTGGGGAGGTTCCGGCGCCGCATGCCGAACTAGCAATCGCCGCGCGAGTTCATCAGTGACCGGCGACTCCTGAACCTGTAGTGGAATGGTGAGGTGCACCGGGCCGGGGCGACCTGACCGGGCCAGCCGGTAGGCCTTCACCATACTATTGGCGAGGTCTTCACCGGTTATGACCATGCGCGCCCACTTGGTAATGGGGCGCGCGAGGGAGACCTGGTCCAGTTCATGCAACTCGTGCCGGTCGTACTGGTCGGCGGTCACCGCGTACCCGGAGATGGCGAT
>SHYB01000058.1 GCA_009693015.1 Dehalococcoidia bacterium | reverse complement strand
ACCTGGGGGGCGCTGCGTCACGCACCGTCAGGTGAAGGGGTGGCCCTCCCGGCGCTGCAAGGGAGTGTGGGGCAAGGCCCAGCACCAGATGAGGAGCGCAGAGGGCCGCTCCCTTTATAAGCCTGCGCAGGGGAATGCCGTCCCTAGCGGGCCTCCTCGATACGCCGGTCTCGCGTGTTGGCGGCGGCGATCTCTGGGGGAGCGCACGCCATCGCGGGGCAGAACGGATGTTCATATATGTAGTGTATGCGATGGGAAGGGGGCCATGTGGAGTGTGGAGATGGGCGCACGGAACGGGCCCCCTTACGGGGGGATGCGGGACGGCGAATGACCGGCAGGGCCAGGAATCAGTCAGGGGAAGGGGAGGGCGGTTGTGACAACCGCCCCTACGGGAGGGGCTGATGCCACCGCGCCAGGTTGCCGCGCGGCGATGGAGGGGAGGGGGGCGGACGGGACGGCTGGGAGACCGCCAGGCGGCCGGTGGGTAACAGGAGTTCTGATGCAGCGATGCGTCGTTCGGTAGCCGTTACGTATGAGGCATCACGGGGATGGCTGGCAGAGGGGGAGGGCAGTAGGGTGGGCTATGTTAGGCTATGCGGCAATGTCCGCGCATGGCCCATCATTGAGCGCCCGGCTGGCGCAGCGACCTTCGTACAAGTGGTGGGTGTTTGCCGCCTCGGCAGCGACGACGTTCCTGGTGGTGATCGATCTCAACACGATCAACCCCGCGCTGCCGCGCATCGCCAATCACTTCGATGCGTCGCTGGTGACGATGCAGTGGGTGGTCACGTGCTATGCGCTGATGTTGAGCGTGCTGATCCTTCCCATGGGGCGCCTGGGAGACATCGCCAACCGCAAACGGGTGTATGTGGCGGGCTTCGGGATTTTCGTGGTGTCGGCGTTTGTGTCGGCGTTTTCCACGTCCACGGAGATGCTGATCGGGGCGAAGCTGGCGCAGGGCGTGGGCGCGGCGATGGTGCAGAGCAACACCACGGCGATGATGATGGCGGTGTTTCCTGCGCAGGAGCGGGGCACGGCGCTGGGGATGAATCACAGCGTGGTAGGGGTGGCAGCGATCGCTGCGCCGGCGGTGGGGGGGATCATGGTGGACGCGTTCGACTGGCGCTCGATCTTCTTTCTGACCGCGGGTGTGGGAGTGGCGGCGATGGCGATCGCGCATGTAGTGATTGACCCGGTGCGGTTTGCGCCAGAGCGCGAGGGCGGGCAGGCGCAGCGATTCGACTGGGCGGGAGGGGCGCTCTCCACCACGGGGCTGCTGGCGTTCCTGCTGGTGCTGGGACGGGGGTTCGAAGCAGGGTGGACATCGCCGCCTATCGTGGCGGGAGCAGTGGGGTGCGCTGCGCTGCTGGCGGCGTTCGTGTGGCAGGAGAGGAGGTCGCCGCACCCGTTGCTGGACCTGAGCCTGTTCCGGAGGCGGCTGGTGCTGGTGAGCCTGGGAGCGTCAGGCGCGGCGTATGTCAGCATCGCGTCGGTGATGTTCCTCATGCCGTTCTATATCCAGGAGGTGCTGGGGCATAGCGCCCGCGCCACGGGTTTTGCCTTGATCCCCGGCGCGGTGTGCACCACGTTCATCGGGCCAGCGGCAGGACGCCTGTCCGACCGCTTTGGCTGGCGAGTGTTTACCGTGGCGGGCCTGGGAGTGAACGCGGTCTCGATATTCCTCATGGCGCTGCTGTTACGGAGCGATTCGTCGCTGGGGATAGTCGTGCCGCTGCTGATGCTGATGTTCGCGGGGCACGCGATGTTTCAGTCGCCCAACCTGAGCTCGATGATGAGCGCGGTGGAGCCGGCGCGGTACGGGGTGGCGTCGGCGCTGATGCATGTGATGCGCAACGGGGTCAACATCGTGGGGATTGCGGTTACGACGGCTGTGGTGGCGTCGGCGCTGAGGAGCCAGGGGTACTCCACGAACATCAGCGATGTTTCCGGCGGCAGCGGGGGAGCGTTCGTCACGGGCATGCGGCAGACGTTGCTGGGGATGAGCGCCGTGCTGGCCGCCGGCGCGGCGTTTTCGCTGCTGCGCACGGGCAAGCCCCGCACATGACCTGACAGGCCGAGTGTGGGCGTTTGACAGCGTGGGCACAGGTTCGTATCATCGGCCAGTCGCCGCAAGGCTAGCGTTGCGGGACATAGCGCGTGAGGAGGATCAGCGATGCAGCAGGGTGCGATGCAGGCGGAATTGGTGACGGTGGCCGGGCATAAGGGCGACAAGATTTCGGCGTACCTGGCGCGGCCGCTGGGGAAGGGGCCGTTCCCCGGCGTGGTGCTGATCCATCATATGCCGGGCTGGGACGAGTGGTACTTTGAGACGACGCGAAAGTTCGCGCATCACGGCTATGTGGCGATCTCGCATAACCTGTACCATCGCAACGGCGAGGGCAGCGCCGACGACGTGGCGGCCCGCGTGCGCGCCGAGGGCGGCGTGCCGGACGATCAGGTGATCGGCGATACGGCGGGCGCGGTGGCGTATCTGCGAGGGCTACCGTACCTCAACGGGAAGGTGGCGGCGTTCGGGACGTGCTCCGGCGGGCGGCAGACATACCTGGTGGCGTGCCGCACGAAGGTGTTGGACGCTGCGATAGATTGCTGGGGCGGTCGCGTGGTGATGACGAAGGAGGAGCTGACGCCGAAACAGCCGGTGGCGCCCATCGAGTACACCAAGGACCTCTCCATCCCGCTGCTGGGATTGTTCGGCAACGAGGATAAGTTTCCCACGGCGGACCACGTGAACCAGCATGAGGCGGAGCTGAAGAGGCTAGGCAAGAACTACGAGTTCCACAGGTACGATGGCGCGGGACACGGCTTCTTTTACTACGACCGCCCGATGTATCGGCTGGAGGCGGCGCAGGACGGCTGGAAGAAGCTGTTCGCGTTCCTGGAGAAGAACCTCGTCACGGCGAAGAAGTAGCGGGCGGGCATGTGCACGTCTATCGAGCAAAGCGTGCCGATGACAGGGTCGGCGAAGGGCGCGATCGGTTGGTTCACGATGACGGAGGCGGTGGTTTCCTACGACCACCCGACGCACGCGATGCTGGAGCAGAGCGTGAAGATTGATTTCGTGAACCTGGGGTTGCCGCCGGGGGCGCGGGCGGCGGTGGAGATGACGAAGGAGAGCGCGCGGGCGCTGGCGGCGGCGATCCTGGCGGTGCTGCGGGATGCGGACGCGCAGGATGCGTACGAGCGGGCGCGGTAGGGGGCAAGTGGTGCCGGGGGTGGGAGTCGAACCCACATGAGGTTGCCCTCAACGGTTTTTGAGACCGTCGCGTCTGCCATTTCGCCACCTCGGCATGCTTCAGGCAGTGCAAATTGTAACCGATGCTGCGTGATGGACGCGACGGTCTCTGGGATTGTTGGACAGCCGCCTGACGGCGGCGGGGCGCGAGGTCGGCGTGCCGCCAGGGACAGCGTGGCACCGGCTAAACGACGCGGGCGAGTTGACGAACAGACGCCCATAGCTTGTAGTGCAGTTCTTAGCACATCGCCAAACACCACTCGCACGAAGCAACGACAGCGGCGGTGAGGCTGCCTCCCTATGTGTCAGCATCGCGCAGGCGGGGGCGAACGTGAGTCGTTTCCCCTTTGCTATCCCCTTCAGCCGACGCTCGCACATGGGCGCGGGCGAACACGGGGCCGCGCATACGAAGAGGCCAGACCGCAGCCATTCCGCCCCCCCGATACCTTACCGCGCCAGGGAGCCGCTCCATAGCCCACTCCTGAGCGATTGGCGGCAAATTGGCGGCAATAGGGCCACTCCTCTGCCAGCTCAACAGAAGGAGAAGCGAAGAATGGTGCCGAGGGTCAGAATCGAACTGACGACACCGGCATTTTCAGTGCCGTGCTCTACCGACTGAGCTACCTCGGCGCGAGGGGGACACAGAGAACATTCTTCACGACGCCCAGATTATGGTAGCGGCGACGGCACGGGGGCGTCAAGGAAAGCGGCCAGGGGAGGGAGGGCCGGGGCGTGGGTCGCGGACGGGGCGGGGGATGCCGCGGAAGCGGAGGCGAAGGAGGCCTTTGATATCGCCCCAGGCGGTCTTGACGACTTTGACGCGCGTATCGGGGTCGTCGGTCCAGCGGACGGGGACGTCCTTGATTTTGTAGCCGCGCTTTTCGGCGATGATGAGGATTTCGGAGTCGAGGAACCAGCCGAGGTCTTTGGTGACGGGGAGGATCTCGCGCACGGCGCGGCGGGAGAGGGCCTTGAAGCCGCACTGGGCGTCGGAGAAGCGGGTGAAGAACATGGCCTTGATGAGCAGGTTGTAGCAGCGGGAGACGACCTCGCGCTTGAGGGTGCGGCGGGCGACGATGCTGCCGCGGGCCAGTCGCGAGCCGACGGCGACATCGTAGCCGCCCTCAGCGATGGCGCTGATGAGCGGGGGCAGCGCGGCGAGGCCGGTGGAGAGGTCTACGTCCATGTAGCAGACGATATCGGCGGTGCTGTCCGTCCATGCCTGGCGCAGGGCGCGGCCACGCCCGCGTTGCTCCAAACGGATAGTGGCGCACTCGCTGGGAAGTCGCGCGGCGTAGTCTAGGGCGATGGGGTAGGTGCGGTCGCTGGAGCCGTTATCGGCAACGAGGATGCGCCAGCGGTAGGCGGTCATGTGCCGGCGGCAGAAGGCGAGGAGGGCATCCAGCGATTGGGGGAGCTGGCCCTCTTCATTGAGGCAGGGGATGACGATATCAAGCGATGGCATGGCGGGAGTATTGTGCAGAGGGGCGGCGCACGGCGCCAAGGAGCGCCGGGCGATGGCCCAGGCACGCGGGGCATGATAGCATATCGGGTTGTGAGCGTAATCACGAACGAAGGGCCGCGGCGCACGTGTCCCGCTGAGGGAGCAGCATGGTAGTCCCCGGCGACATCTTTGGCGTCATCCCTCTTTGGGTGGGGGTGTATTTCCTGGCGGTGGTGGGCTTCGCCGCGTCCACGCTGGTGCTGTACCAGCGGTTCGTGCGGCCGGTGCTGCGCGGGCGGCGGGACGAGCGACGGTTCGATCAGCCGCTGCGGCGCATGTGGGGGGTGGTGCTGGTGGTGTTGGGGCAGCGGCGTGTGCTGATGAGCGTGTCCTTCAAGTGGCGGGACCTCGCGGGCATCGGCCATGCCGTGATCTTTTGGGGTTTCATCTCCATGGTGTTCAGCTATGTGCTGTTCATCTTCCTGGACTCGATCCAGCCGTGGCTCTCCTGCTACATTCTCAGCCCCGGCGGCCTGAAGTTCTTTTTCTGGTGGCTGGACATTCTGGCGGTGACGGTGACGGCGGCGCTTCTGTGGGCGGCGTACCGGCGCTGGGGGAGGACACCGCGACGCCTGAGCACGCTGAAGTCAGGCGAGGCGGCGATCATTCTGGTGGCGATCGGCGCGCTGATGGCGCTGAGCCTGCTGACGGAGGCGATGCACGTGGCGGCGGCGCTGCGGGCGGAGGAGATGGGCATCGCGGTCAACGAGCTGGAGGGGGCGCGCACCACGGCGATATCGCTGAGCACGCCGATTGCGGGGAACCTGGGCCGGGGGCTGGCGAACGCGGGGATCGGCTTCGGCGCGGCGGATACGCTGCACGGCCTGTTCTACTGGCTGCATTATTTGCTGGTGCTGAGCTTTGGGGTGTACATCGCCTACTCCAAGCACATGCACATCGTGGCCTCGCCGGTGAATACGTTCTTCCGGTCGCTCAAGCCCAGGGGCGCGCTGATCCCGATCCCTAATCTGGAGACGGCGGAGACCTGGGGGGCGAAGCGTCCGCAGGACCTTTCGTGGAAGCAACTGCTGGATGGCTTCGCCTGCGCGGTGTGCGGGCGGTGCACGGACAACTGTCCGGCGAACCTTTCGGGCAAGCCGCTTTCGCCCATGGACCTGGTGGAGGGCATCAAGGCGAACCTGATGGTGATCGAGCCGGGGATGGCGAAGGCGAAGGGGGATAAGTCGAAGCAGGAGCAGGCGGCGGACGCACACCCGCTGTACGACAAACATTTCACCGAGGAGTGGGTGTGGAACTGCGTGACGTGCGGGGCATGCGAGCAGGAGTGCCCGGTGATGGTGGAGCATGTGGACAGCATCATGGACCTGCGGCGCAGCCTGGTGATGACGGAGGCGCGGATGCCGGCATCGGCGGAGCAGGCGCTGCGCAGCCTGGAGACGCGGGGGCACCCGTGGCGGGGCACGCAGGCGACGCGCATGGACTGGGCGAAGGGGTTGCCGGTGAAGACGCTGGCGGAGGCGGGGGACGCCAGCGGCATGGATGTGCTGTTCTGGGTGGGTTGCACGGGGGCGCTGGAGCAGCGCAGCCAGGGGATCGCGCGGGCGATGGCGCGGGTGCTGGGCCGGGCGGGGGTGAAGTACGCGGTGCTGGGAATGGAGGAGGCGTGCAACGGCGACCCGGCGCGGCGTATTGGGCATGAGTATCTGTTTGAGGTGCTGGCGCGGCAGACGATTGAGACGCTGAATAAGTACAAGGTGAGGAAGGTGGTGACGACGTGCCCGCACTGCTTCAACGCGATGAAGAACGAGTACCCGGACTACGGCGGGACGTATGAGGTGGAGCACTACGCCACGTTTGTGAAGCGGCTGGTGGATGAAGGGAAGCTGAAGCTGGGCAAGCCGGTGGGCGGGACGCTGACGTATCACGACTCTTGCTATTTGGGGCGGATCAACGGCGTCTATGACGAGCCGCGCGACCTGGTGCGGGCGATACCTGGGGTGAAGCTGCTGGAGGTGCCGCTGCGCAACAGGGAGCGGGGCTTCTGCTGCGGCGCAGGCGGGGCGCATATGTGGATCGAAGAATCGTCGGGCAAGCGGATCAATCACATGCGGACGGAGCAGGTGATGGGGACGAAGCCGGACGTGATCGGCGTGTCTTGCCCGTTCTGTATGCAGATGTTTCAGGACGGGCTGAGGGCAACCCAGGGCGAGACGCAGGTGCAGGTGAAGGACGTGATCGAGCTGGTGGCGGAGGCGATGGAGG
>SHYB01000057.1 GCA_009693015.1 Dehalococcoidia bacterium | reverse complement strand
CCCGGCTATAATGGACTGTGCGAACACGCAAGCTTTCGCACTATCACGTATCCAGGAGGTCATCATGGCAGTGGAAGTAGGGAGCATCGCTCCCGAGTTCAGCATCCCTGACCAGAACGG
This sequence comes from Dehalococcoidia bacterium, assembly GCA_009693015.1. GTDB lineage: Bacteria > Chloroflexota > Dehalococcoidia > SHYB01 > SHYB01 > SHYB01. The sequence continues at coordinate 7,152 of SHYB01000057.1, read as the reverse complement.
CGAGCGCGTCTCCCTCAGCCAATTCAAAGGTCAGAAAAACGTCGTCTTTGCCTGGTACCCCGCCGCCTTCACCAGCGGCTGAGCCAACCAGGTCTCCTCGCTGCACCGCGCCATCAAGCGGTTCGAGGAGAAAGGCGCTCAGGTCTTGAGCGCCAGCACGGACAGCCGGTTCTCCCAGCGCATGTTCGGCATGAGCTTGGGCGGCGTCACCCATCCCATCCTGTCCGACTATCATCCCAAGGGAAAAGTCGCCTCAGAATGGGGCATCTATAACGAAGAGTCCGGCCTAGCCAAACGCGCCGCCTTCATCGTGGACAAGCACGGCGTGGTGCGTTACAAGCAGATCTACTCCGGCTCGTTGCCCGACATCGAAGACCTGCTGAAACAGCTCGACGCCATCAAGTAGCGTCCCCTTCACTGATCCTAAAAGAGGCCCTCCGGTCTGACCGGAGGGCCTCTTTACTGTCCAAAATGGCAGGAGCGGCAGGATTTGAACCCACGGCCCGCGGTTTTGGAGACCGCCGCTCTACCAGGCTGAGCTACGCTCCTTCGGGAGACACCCCTGCCACAGGCAAGTATATCTGTCGCCCTCTGGGCCGGTCAAGGAGTTTTGCGCGACATCGTCCCTTGACTCCCAGATTCGCCGCCCCCTAGAATGAGCTATCCTTTCACCCGCCCCCTGCGAGGTTTTGCGTGCGTATCGAACAACATTTCTCAGCCGGCGGCATCGTCGTCCGCCGCGTCAACGATCACGACGAGCTAGCCCTCTGCGGTCGCGATCAGCCCCTCCTCTGGGCCTTGCCCAAAGGCACCCCTGACCCCGGCGAGACCGTGGAGGAGACCGCGCTGCGTGAGGTGCGCGAAGAGACCGGCCTGGAAGTCGTCATCGACCGCCACGCCGGCGATGTCGAATACTGGTTCAACACCGCCGACGCCCGCGTCCACAAGCGCGTCAGCTTCTTCCTCATGCACCCTACCGGCGGCTCGCTCGACGCCCACGACCCCGAATTCGACCGCGTCGCGTGGTTCCCCCTAGACAAGGCGCTGGAACTTGTCACCTACTCCAATGAGCGCCAGTTGTTAGACAAGGCCGTCGCCATGCTCGGCCTGCACCTTCCAGGAGCGTCCCATGCAGCTGCAGGGCAACAAGATCGTCCTGCGTGAAAAGCGCGTCACCGACGCCGCTGACGACTACACCTGGAGCACGGACGAAGAGCTCAGCAGGCTAGACGCCACCCGCCCGCTCTCCCTTTCCTTCCAGCACGTCCTCACCCTCTACGAAGAGGAACTCCTCTACCCGCCCTCCCGCCGCGTGCGCTTCGCCATTGACACGCTCGATGGCAAACACATCGGCAACTGCATGTTCTACGATATCAACGAGGCCTCTGCCGCCGCCGAGCTCGGCATCATGGTCGGCGACCGCGGCTACTGGAACAGGTCCTACGGCACAGACGCCGTGGAGACCCTCCTGCGCTACATCTTCACCCAGACCAAGCTCCGCCGCATCTACCTGCACACGCTCGACTGGAACATACGGGCGCAGAAAGCGTTCGAAAAGTGCGGCTTCCAGGCCACGGGGCGCGTGCGGCGTAACGGCTACAATTTCATCAGCATGGAAATACACAAGCCAGGCTGGGAGCAGCGCGTCGCCAAACACGCGGAGCACACCCCCGCCTAGCGCATCGCCACTCTAATCCGGCGCGCAAGAAGAAGGGGCGGGCCATGAGGCCCGCCCCTTCTTCTTGCGCGTTGCACCCTTGACAGTCGCCGTGACCAGCCTAGCCCTTGCCGGGCGCTGCCGATGCGGGCGGCGCCGGATTGCGTAAATCCATGAAAATCGTCCGCGACCCGATCTCGTGAATCTCCTGCGCCGTCCACCGGCCCGCCTTCTGCATCGTCCGCAACAGGTATGGATTGTTCAGCAGCGTGATCTCGCCGCCCTGCACGTGGAACATCTGGCCGTTCACGTTCGCCGCTTCGTCGGACGCCAGGAACGCCACAAACGGCGCGATCGCCTCCGGCTCCAAACCCTTGCCTCCCTTGAAGTCGGCATCGCCCACGTTAGACTTGATCCCCGCCTTCGCCTTCGCTTCCTTCGCCGCGTCCGGCAGATTCGCCGTCATGCGCGTCGCCGCCGTGGGCGCAATAGCGTTCGCCGTCACCCCGTACTTGCCCAGGTCCCGCGCCGCGGTACGAATGAACCCCGCGATCCCTTCCTTCGCCGCGCCGTAGTTCGACTGCCCCACGTTCCCGTACAGGCCGGACGTGGAAGAGAAGCCGATGAGCCTGCCCGACCGCTGCTGGCGAAAGACCATGGACGCGGGCCGGGAGACGCAGTACATCCCTTTCAGGTGCACGGCAATCACCGCGTCCCACTCCTGCTCGCTCATGTTGAATATCATGCGATCGCGCAGAATCCCCGCCGTATGCACCAGGATATCCAGCCGCCCAAAGTTCTTCACGGCATCCTGCGTAATGCTCTCCCCCCCGGCAACCGTCGACACTGACTGGAAGTTCGGCACGGCCTGTCCGCCGCGTTTCTTAACCTCGTTCGCCACATCCTCCGCTGGCCCGCGTGACGCGCCCTCGCCGCCCACGCTGCCCCCCAGATCGTTCACCACCACCTTCGCGCCCTCTTCTGCTAGCAGCAGACAGATTGTCCTGCCGATCCCGCCCCCGCCGCCCGTCACCGCGGCTACCTTGCCCTTCAGTAAATCTCCCATACCAGCTATCCCTCCTTACAGGGTGAAAAAGCGTTGTGTCTCCCGCCCGCTATACCTTCGCGCCTTCCGGCTTCGACTCCACCGGCGGCGCAGGGTTCACTAGGCCGAACGTCAGCATCTGCGGCGCCACGTGCACCAGCTCGTCCACCGTCCACACCCCCGGCTTGTAGATAGAGCGCACCGGACGCGGGTGGGCCACCACCGCGATCTGCGGCCCCGCCACGTACAGCACTTGGCCGTTCACATTCGCCGCCTGATCGCTCGCCAGGTACACCACCGGCGGCGCCACGTCCGCGGGGTCCAGCTTCTCCATATCCATGTCAATCCCCGTGTTCGGCCGCGCCCCCGGCTTCCGCCGCGCCGCCGCCGCCTTATACTCCTCCGTCAGCGTCATGCGCGTCCCCGCCATCGGCGATATGCAGTTCGCCGTCACCCCGTAGCGCCCCAGGTCCAGCGCGATCACCTTTGTGAACCCGTAGATCGCCGCCTTCGCCGATGAGTAATTGGCCTGGCCCACGTTGCCGTACAGGCCGGACGTAGACGTGAACGTGATGATGCGCCCGCTGCGCTGCTGCCGGAACAGCACCGATGCCGGCTTGACGCAAGCAAACGTCCCCTTGAGGTGCGTATTGAGCACCGCGTCCCACTCCGCCTCCTCCATGTTGAACAGCATCCTATCGCGCAGAATGCCCGCGCACGTCACCAGAATGTCCAGCCGCCCGAAGGCATCCAGCGCCGTCTTGATGATGCGCTCGCCACCCTCCATGCTCGTCACGGAATCGTAGTTGGACGCTGCCTGGCCGCCGGCCTTCTTCACCTCCTCCACCACCACATCCGCCGCCCGCGTGGACGATCCCACGCCCGTCGCGCTGCCGCCCAGATCGTTCACCACCACCTTCGCCCCTTCCGCCGCCAGCGCCAGCACCACGTGGCGGCCAATGCCCCCTCCCGCGCCGGTGACCACGGCTACCTTGCCCTTCAGCCAATCGCCCATCGCTGCCTCCTTATGTTGTGGCCGCGTCACATCTGACCTGTCGCCGCGCACCATTGTTCCTTGCATGACCGCGCAGCTTGTGCCTTCGCTGCGTCACATCGTGTCCCTGCTGCGTGGGATCGCAGCCTTGCCGCCAGCCTTCTTCAGCGGACGCCCCGTCTACCGCGCCGCCCGCGATGGCAGGGAAACCGTCGCTTCCCCCGGCGTCGTCTTCTCGCCCTTGCCGTTCTCCAGCCAAATCTCCAAGTCAGCCAGGTGGTGGCCGCCCTGCTCATACTTCTTCTTCACCACGCCCTTGCACACCAGCGGATCGTTCGGCACGTCCATGCCGCGATACTGCACCGAAAGTTTCCGCAGCATGCCCTCCGTCCCCATCCAGTCCGTCACCACCTGCCCCAGCCAGGCGTTCTTCAGCGCCCCGTGAATAATCAGCCCGTCCAGCTTGTTCCCCCGCGCGAACTCCAGGTCGTAATGAATCTGGTACCAGTCCAGCGACGATCCCGCGTACTTGACCAGTTGTTGCGTGGAAGCGTTCTTCCGCAGATCGGGGATCGCCATCCCCTCCTGCACATCCTCCCAATACGGCGTCTTGCCCATGCGAATCCTCCAGGCCATCTCCGGCTGGGACTAAGAACGGCGCAGGCTAATACCGGATGCTCGTGGTGCGCTGCGTCGCCGCCACCTCATCGAACTGGTTCTTATAGGTCAGTTCCACCACCACCAACAGCATCTCGCCCATGCGCCCCTGCCGCGTCGTAAAGGAAACATACTTCGCCGTCACCGTGATGCGGTCGCCCGGGTGCACAGGTTCAAAATACTCCCACTGGCTGCCGCCATCCAGCTTCCGCAGCTTCTCGGAAACCACCGGCGGCAGATCGCTGGACAGAAGCGCGCGGAAAAACGTCGGCGGGGCTATCAGCGACCCATACCGCGTCTTGCGCGCCGCCTTCTCATCGGTAAACAGAATGTTGGAATCGCCAATCGCCTCGGCAAAACGCCGAATGTGCCCCTTCTCAATCTCATAGGTCGCAGGCTTCGTTTCCACGCCCACGGCCTTCAGCATTTCCTCTGTGAGAATCGAACTTTCCGGCATGGGTGCTCCTCAGCGCGGGTACAGTCTGGTGCAAGCTGGCGCGGGATTCTGAGCCACAAAAAAGCCGTCGAGTAGCGTACCCCAGGCCCGTACCCCTGTCAACGAAATTCCCGCCCCGCCACCACGCGCGCCTAACCCACATTCCTCTTTACAGCAACGAGCCCCTTCAGTACAATGAGGATGGCGGACCAAGGGCGCAGGAGCACCATTCCTGCGCCTTGAATTTTCACCTGGGTACACAGCGGATCCCCTGTACGGAGATCATATGGAGCACGCAACGGAATTCCTCACGGAAGAAGGCCTCGCCAAGCTCACCGCGGAACTGGAACACCTGCGCAACGTGAAGCGGCGGGAAGTCGCCGAGCGCATCCACAACTCCAAGGAGCTTGAAGCTTCGGTGGACAACGCCGAATATGACGACGCCAAGAACGAGCAGGCGTTCATTGAAGGCCGCATCCTCACCCTGGAAACCGTCATCAGAAATGCCACCATCGTCCATATTGACCACCCCACCAACAAGGTCGTCGTCGGGGCCACGGTGAAAGTCAGCACCAGGGACGGCAAGGAGCAGTACACCATCGTCGGCAGCACGGAGGCCGATCCCTCCCACGGCAGGATCTCCAATGAAAGCCCCGTCGGGCGAGCGCTCCTAGGCCGGCGCGTCGGCGACGAGGTCACGGTGCACACCCCTCGCGGCGTCATGAAGTTCAAGATTCTGGAAGTGACGTAGCGCCCCAGGCCGCGCACGCCGCCATCAAGGCGCAGGTCCCGCATCCCCATGCTCTCTCTCGATCTCATCCGCAACCAGCCCGATCTCGTGCGCCAGGCCATCGCCCGCCGCCACGCCGGCACCCCGTTGCAGGCAATCCTTGACCTTGATACGCAGCGCAGCCGCCTGCTCGTTGAGGTGGAAGCCCTCCGCGCCGAACGCAACCGTGGCAGCAAAGAAATCGCCCGCATCCAGCCCAGGCCGCCCCATCTCATCGAGCAGATGCGCATCGTCGGCGACCGCATCAAGGCCCTGGACGTGACGCTCGATACTGTGCAACGCAGCATGGACGATTCCCTCGCTCTCATGCCCAACCTGCCCAACGATAGCGTCCCTGACGGCCCCGACTCCTCGGCCAACGCCGTGGTGCGATCCTGGGGCCAGCCGCGCTCCTACGCCTTCAAGCCCAAGCCCCACTGGGAGATCGGCCCCGCCCTCGGTATCCTCGACTTCGAGCGAGGCCAGAAAATCTCCGGCTCCCGCTTTTATGTCTTGGCCGGCCCCGGGGCCAAACTCCAGCGCGCCCTCATCCAGTGGATGCTCGATTTTCACATCGCCCGCGGCTACCGCGAGGTCTACCTCCCCTTCATGGTGCGCCGGCAAGTCGTCTTCGGCGCCGGCCAATTGCCCAAGTTCGCCGACAACCTCTATCACGACGCCGAAGAAGACTTCTGGATGGTGCCCACCGCCGAAGTGCCCATCACCGGCCTCTACGCCGGAGAAATCCTCCCCCCGGACGCTCTCCCCATCCACTACGTCGCCTACACCGCCTGCTTCCGCCGCGAAAAGATGTCCGCGGGCAAGGACATTCGCGGCATGAAGCGCGGCCACCAGTTCGACAAGGTGGAGCTGTACAAAATCGTCGCCCCCGAAGAATCCGACGCCGCGCTTGTGCGCCTCGTTGCCGACGTGGAAGCGGTCGCCCAGGCCCTCGATCTGCCCTACCGCGTCGTCCAGCTCTGCACCGGCGACCTCGGCTTCGCCGCCCGCGAGTCCTACGACGTGGAAATGTGGGCCCCCGGCTGCGATGAGTGGCTGGAGGTCTCCTCCTCCTCCGACTGCGGCGATTTCCAGGGACGCCGCGCCAACATCCGCTACCGTCCCGCCCAGGGCGCCAAGCCCGTCTTCGTCCACACCCTCAACGGCTCCGGCCTCGCCCTGCCCCGCGTCATGATCTCCATCATGGAAAACTACCAGCAGGCCGACGGCTCCGTGGACATCCCCAAGGTGCTCCAGCCGTATACTGGATTCGATCGCATCGCCGCGCCTGCCGCCTGAGCGCCCCGCACCCGCGCCTGTCCACGCCGCACCGGCACACGATGCTTCACGGAGGGATGGCTGAGCGGACGAAAGCAACGGTCTTGAAAACCGTAGTCTCGATTTATCGGGACCGTGGGTTCGAATCCCACTCCCTCCGCCACTCAACACCACGCCATGCCCGCACGCGCCCCCAAACCACCTCCTCCTTGCCCTGACGCCTTCCTTGCCGGCCTCCCCCGCGACACCCAGGCGCTGGCGCAACGACTTCGCGCCATTATCAAAGCCACGCTCCCCGCCGCCGCTGTTGCCCTCT
>SHYB01000021.1 GCA_009693015.1 Dehalococcoidia bacterium | reverse complement strand
TATGATCGAGGCGCGTTTCATAGGTGGGGTCCTCATGCCATGCGGTCACCACGGCCTCGCCGGCGGCGGACGTGAGTTCATCAACGATGTTGCTGTTCCACGCGCCTTCCTTGAGGATGGGTTTGAGGCCATAGCGGGTGAACTGCGGGTCGTGGGGACGGCGGAGGGATTGCACGTAGATGACAGGGATACTGGCAGCGCGGGCTTTGCCCAAGAAACGCTGGGCCGCGGCGATCACTCCGGGCATCGCCTGGGGGTTGATCTCATCGAACACGAGGCCACCCGGCTTGCAGAATTCGTTCTGCAAATTGACCAGGATGAGGACGGCGTTGGCGGGATTGGCTTCGACAGTCTGGATGCGCTTCATGGGAGACACCCCTGGTAGTGGTACAGGAATCCCACGGGGGGCGGGCGCTGTCAATGGGCGGGGCTACTCAATGACAAAGCACGAGTTGCTCTTGACCACGACCCACACCTGCGCGCCGGGGGCGATGCCCAGGCGCTGCACGGCGCGCGGCGTCAGTTGGGCGGTAAACGGCGCGCCGCAGTCCACCTGCGCCAGCACCTCGAACCCGCGCGGCGCCAGCGATACCACGCGAGCCGGCAGCACGTTGCCCGCGGACAGCCCGTGCGGCAACTCGGTGGCGAGCATCACGTCGCCGGCGCGTACGCCGATGCGCACCGCGGCGCCCGCCTCCAGCGGAGCGTAAGGAATCTCCAGCGTCGCGCCGCCCAGATCGCAGGCGAGCACGCCCTGGGCGCGGTCGGCGCGTAGAACCGTCGCTTGAAAGACGTTCTCCACCTCCACCAGGCGGGACAAGCGCGCAACCGACGGTCGCTCCAGCACGGCGAGCGGCAGCCCTTCGGCCACAACGCGGCCCCGGTCAACGGCAAGCACGCGATCGCTCAGCGCCAGGGCATCGTCGAGGTCGTGCGTGACAAGGATGATGGGCAAACGTTCGCGGTCGCGGACGGCTTTCAACTCCAAGCGCAACGCGCGGCGCAGTTCAAGGTCGAGCGCGGAGAACGGCTCGTCGAGCAGGAGCACGGCGGGGCGCGGCGCGAGGGCGCGGGCCAGGGCTACACGCTGTTGCTGGCCGCGTGAAATCTGGCGGGGGTAGCGCCCGGCAAGCTCGGCGATATGCAACGCCTCCAAAAGCTCGTCCACGCGGGAGGCAACGGCGGACTGCGGCATGCCGCGCAAGGGAAAAGCCCCGCCCCGCAGGGGGAACCCAATATTGCCGCGCACCGTCATGTGGGGGAACAGCGCGTAGTCCTGCGGCATGTACCCCACGCGACGGCGATGCGGCGGCGTCACCGCGCCGGACTCGCTGTCGAACACCGTCACGCCGCCGACCTCGATGCGGCCTTCGCGGGGGCGCACCAGCCCGGCGATGGCGCGCAGCGTGGTGCTCTTGCCCGCGCCGGAAGGGCCGAACAGCGTCACGATTTCGCCAGGGGCGGCGGCCCAGCGCATGTCCAGGGAAAAGGCGCCGAGCGTGTGGCGAATCCAGCCGGAGGTCATGCCGCGCTCCGATCGCCGCGGGAGGCGAACCAGCGCGCCGCCAGCAGCACGCCGAGGGACACGGCAAGCATGACCACCGCCAGCGCCAGCGCCGCGCCAAGGTCGGACTCCAGCGCGGAAAGGATCGCCAGCGGCATGGTCTGGGTGCGCCCCGGCAGGTTGCCGGCGAACATCAGCGTGGCGCCGAACTCGGAGATTGCGCGGGCCCACGCCAGCACCAGGCCGCCCACCAGCGCCCGCCACGCCAGGGGCAGCGTCACCAGAAAAAAGCTGCGCTGCGGCGTGGCCCCCAGCGTCTGTGCCATCTCCTCCAGGCCCGGGTCCACCGCTTCAAACCCCAGCTTGGCGGAGCGGATGTAGAACGGCGCGGCGACGAAGATTTCCGCCATGACTACGGCAATCATGGTGAAGGGCAGATGCAAGCCGATGCCGTCCAGCCAGCCGCCGATGATGCTGGTGCGCCCAAAGGCCATGAGCATCGCCAGCCCGCCGACGATGGGCGGCAGGACGATGGGCAGTTCGATCATTGCGTCCACAACAGTTCGCCCGGGGAAGCGCCGGCGGGCCAGAGCGTATGCCAGCGGCGTACCCACCAGCACCATGACCCCTGCAGCTATGGCGCTGGTGACGAAGGACAGCCGCAATGCGTCCAGCACGCGATGGCCGCCCAGCGCGTCCCAGAAGCCATCTGCGCCCAGGCCGCGCACCAGCAGCGCCGCCAGCGGCACGCCGATGAACGCCAGGAAGAGCGCCGTGGGCAGCGCGCCCGCGACCAGCCAGCCGGCTGACGGCTTTTTCCACGCCGCTTTCATCCTAATCTGCTCCGTGCTCATGGGACTTCGCACGGGGTCACGGCGCTAAAAAGCCCCACGCCTTAAGAATACGCTGGCCCTCTGCCGTGGCGATGAACCGCACGAATTCGCGGGCAAGCCCGCCCTGCGGCGCGCCCTTCACCACGGCAATGGGATAGGTTACAGGCACATGAAATGCATCCGGCAGAAAGATCGCGGCGACGTCCTGCGCCACCGTACCCACGGCGTCGGTGGAGTACACCAGTGTAGCGTCGGCCTCGCCCAGCTGCACCGTGGCCACGGCCTGCCGCACGTTGAGCGCCTCGGTAACGACGTTCTGCCGCAGGCGCTGCACGAACGCGGGGCCGTAGGCAGCGTCGCGCGCCACGAGATTGAGCACCTGGCCGGTGTACGCGCCGATGGGCGTCTGCGGCGTGACCAGCACTAGGCGCCGGCCCGGCGCGGCGAGATCGGCCAGCGAAGCGACTTTCGCGTTCTTGCGCGGCACGATGATCGCCAGACGATTAGAGGCGAAGGCGACGGACGAACCGTCGGTGAGGCCGGCCTGCGCTAGCAGGTCGAGATTGCGCTGATCGGCGGAGGCGATGACATCGGCGCGGGCGCCCTGCTCCACCTGCAGCCGCAGCGTAGACGTCGCGGCGAAGTTGAGCGATACGGTGACGCCCGGATGCTGCGCCTCGAACACCTTGGCTGCTTCGGTAAAGGCGTCGGTGAGCGACGACGCGGCGAAGACGAGAAGATCGCGTTTCACGATGGGCGATGCGGCTGGCGCAGGCATAGCAGCATCGCCGCCACCGCACGCGGTGAGCAAGAGTGTGGGCAGCGTCGCCAGGGCCAGGAGTGTTCGCATGCGCATAGACGCTGGAGTGTAGCGGACGCGATGGCCCGCAGCATTGGGCGGACTGCACAAAGCCGCCTCCCCCGCATGCTACGATACGAGGATGGAAGCAGCGCTGCGGGAGCTTTCGGAGACGGTGGCCGGGCTGCAGGGCCGGGACCAGATATTCCCGCGGCTGGACGCGGTGCTGTCGCCGCTGGCGCAGTACGACGCGCGCACGGGATCAGACCTCGTGCATACGCTGCAGACGTACGTGGAGCACGGCGGGGCGCTGGCGGAGACAGGCGAAACGTTGTTCCTGCACCGCAACAGCGTGCTGTACCGCCTGCACCGCATCAAAGAACTTTCGGGGATCGACGCGCACGACCGGGCGACGCGCCTCACGCTGCTGGTGGCGTGGGCACTGTCGGATGCGTCGGTGCTGCGCCAAAACGCCGCTCGCTCTTCTCTTCGACCCAGATCAGGGCAGGCTCACGGCTCAGGACAAGCGGCAAGGGGTACCTAGCCAGGCAATGCGCAGTTGACGGCGAGCTGCACCAACAAGGAGAGCGATGGCAATGAAGACGAGCGCGAGGAACCGTTTGCCGGGGAAGGTGACGTCGGTGAAGATCGAAGGGCTGATGGCGCAGATCGAGCTGCAGGTGGGGGACAACCACATCGTGGCGCTGATCAGCGCGGAGGCGGCGCGGGAGCTGGGGCTGAAGGTGGGGGATAAGGCGACAGCGCTGATGAAGGCGACAAGCGTGATGGTGGTGAAGGAGTAGCGATCCGCTTTAAGCACCGTCCCATATTCGGCGTATCCGCGCTGTGTATCGCCGCAGCACTGCTGGTCGCGGCATGCCAGGAGCAGCCGGACGTCGCCGCCACGGTGCAGGCGATTCTCGGCTAGGCCACGCCCACGGCCACGTCCGTGCCTCCCGCCCCGGACATCGCGGCCACGGCGACGATAGAGGTCAGTGTGGATCAAGCTCAGTATTATGCGCGAACAGGACTAGCAGGACATCTCACCTTACATGATACACTTGCGCTGATACTCCAGGTCCGGTTCGGTGAACAGTATCAAAGTCCTCCCTGGGCGAAAGCTGCACAGCGGGATGCATTCCCGTAGCCAATCCCTCCGCGGCCCTGCGCCACTCTCCCCTCCCTACCCCTGCTACACTAGCCGCATGCCCCCCTTCAAAATCGTTGCCGACTTCAAGATGACCGGCGACCAGCCGGCGGCGGTGGACAAGCTGGTGGACGGCCTGCACAAAGGCCACCGCTACCAGACGCTGCTCGGCGTCACGGGGTCGGGCAAGACGTTCACCATGGCCAACATCGTAGAGAGCGTGCAGCGGCCCACGCTGGTGATCGCCCACAACAAGACGCTAGCGGCGCAACTGGCCACGGAGTTCAGGGAGTTCTTCCCTGAGAACGCCGTGGAGTACTTCGTCTCCTACTACGACTACTACCAGCCGGAGGCGTACATCCCACGCACCGACACCTACATTGAGAAGGACGCCGACATCAACGAGGAGATCGATAAGCTGCGGCACGCGGCGACGCGGGCGCTGCTGACGCGGCGCGACGTGCTCATCGTGGCGTCGGTGTCGTGCATCTACGGCCTGGGGTCGCCGGAGGAGTACCAGGCATTTCGCGTGCAGCTGGAGATAGGAAAGCCGGCGCGCCGCGACAAGGTGATGCGGCAGCTGGTGGACATGCAGTACGAACGCAACGACATCAACCCCACGCGCGGGCGCTTCCGCGTGCGCGGCGATACGCTGGAGGTGCAGCCGGCGTACGAAGACCTCATCGTGCGCATCCAGTTCTGGGGCGACGAGGTGGAGCGCATCGTGGAGGTGGACCCGCTCACCGGCGAACTGCTCACCGACCGCGACAGCATCGAAATCTACCCCGCGAAGCACTTCGTTACGCCGCAGGACAAGATGCAGGCGGCGCTGCTTGATATCGAGAAGGAGTTGGACGAGCGTCTGGCGCAGCTCAAGGCGGAGGGCAAGGTGCTGGAGGCGGCGCGCCTGGAGCAGCGCACGCGGTACGACATGGAGATGATGAAGGAGAGCGGCTACTGCTCCGGCGTGGAGAACTACTCGCGGCACCTGGCGCGGCGCGACGCGGGCAGCCGCCCCTCCACGCTGCTGGACTACTTCCCCGACGATTTTCTGCTCTTCATTGACGAGTCGCACATGACCATCCCCCAACTGCACGGCATGTACCACGGCGACCAGGCGCGCAAGAGCGTGCTCGTGGACTTCGGCTTCCGCCTGCCCTCGGCCAAAGACAACCGCCCGCTGAACTTCGAGGAGTTCGACGCTACGCTGTCGCAGGTGGTGTTCGTCTCCGCCACGCCCGCAGCCTATGAATTGCAGGTGAGCCAGCTGGTGGCGGAGCAGGTGATACGCCCCACCGGGCTGATCGACCCGACGCTGGAGGTCAAGCCGACGAAGGGGCAGATCGACGACTTGCTGCACCAGGTGAAACAGCGCGTGGAGCGCCGCGAGCGGGTGCTGGTGACCACGCTGACCAAGCGCATGGCGGAAGAACTCGCCGACTATCTCAAGGAGATGAGCGTCAAGACGCACTATCTGCATTCGGAGCTGGACGTGCTGGAGCGCAGCGAAATCCTGCGCGACCTGCGCCTGGGCATCTACGACGTGGTGGTGGGCATAAACTTGCTGCGCGAAGGACTCGACCTGCCCGAGGTCAGCCTGGTGGCGATCCTCGACGCCGATAAGGAAGGCTTTTTGCGCAGCGGCCCGTCGCTGATCCAGACCATCGGCCGGGCATCGCGCCACGAGACGGGCCACGTCATCATGTACGCCGACACCATCACTGACTCCATGCGCCAGGCGATTGACGAGACGAACCGCCGCCGCGAGATCCAGCGGGCGCACAACGAGGCGCACGGGATTACGCCGCAGGGCATCAAGAAAAGCATCAAGGACATCACCGAGCGCGTGCGGGCCATCGCCGAGGAGCAGGCGCCGTACGGCATCGCCCGCGAGATGCCCCGCGACGAGATCATGCGGGCGATCAAGGACCTGGAGCGCAACATGAAGGAGGCGGCCTCAAACCTTCAGTTTGAGCAAGCGGCCAACCTGCGCGACCAGGTGATTGACCTGCGCAAGGCGCTGGCGCTGGACAAGGACGCGCAGGTGCTGCGCTACGGCGAGCGCGTCGGCGCGGGGCCGGGCGGGGCGGGGGCGGGTACGGCTGAGGCGCCGTCACAACCCTACACCACGCCGAAGCCGTACGGGCGGGGGAGGCGGGGAGGACGGGGGAAGTAGGGGGATGGTAAGGACTAGGCAATGGCACGCCCCTTCCCCCCGCGCTGCACTGCGCGCACCATCGTGAGCAACGCGCGGCACTCCCCATGCCCTATGACCCTACCCGCCACCATCGCCGATCCATCCGCCTGCGTGGGTACGACTACACCCAGGCGGGGATGTACTACGTCACCATATGCACACAAGACAGGAATTGCATATTCGGCCAAGTCCAAGATGGCCACATCACCCTCAACCCCTACGGTCAAATTGCGCACGCTTGCTGGCTGGACCTGCCGTCCCATTACGCCTTCGTGGCCCTGGATGCATTTGTGGTAATGCCCAACCATGTGCATGGTGTCATCACGTTGCACAACGGTCTTTCGGTAGGGGCGGGTTTGAAACCCGCCCCTACCGGTGACCAACCCGCCCCTACGTCGCCCCACATCCACGGCCTGCCGGAAATCGTCCGTGCCCTCAAATCCTTCTCCTCTCGCCGCATCAACACCCTACGCGGCACGCCCGGCACGCCCGTCTGGCAGCGCAACTACTACGAACACGTCGTCCGCACCGAGGACGACCTCAACCGCATACGGGAATACATCTTCGCAAACCCCACCCAATGGGCCGACGACGTGGAAAACCCGGAACGGCGCACGTAGGGGCGTACGGCCGTCCGCCCCTACGACCCTGCACATGAGGAGGCCCCCCATGCCCATCGAAACGCTCAACGGCGAGCGCCTATTCTTTGAAGACCATCACCCCGCAAATGGCAGCGCGAACGCTACGGCCATCGTCTTCTGCCACGGCGGCGGCGGCAGCCACATGGACTGGTGGCGACAGGCGTGGTTCTTCCGCGCGAAGGGCTACCGCTGCGTCGTCATGGACCAGCGCGGCTGCGGCCTCAGCGGCGGCGCGCAGTCAGGCACGCCGGGGGCCGTCGCCGACAACGATGTGTTCTACAAGGACACGCTGGCCATCATGGACCGCCTGGGCATCTCCAAGGCGCACATCGTGGGGCACAGCATGGGCGGGTGGAACTGCTCCGGCGTAGCGCTCAATCAGCCCGCGCGCGCCGTTAGCATCGTCATGGCGGCGACGACGTTCGGGTTCGTCACCGAGGCGTCGCAGCGGTGGGGCGCACACATGCTGCAACAGCTCACCAGCGGCGTGGACATGGTGACGAACTCGCGCACGTCGCCGCAGCAAGAGCGCTGGCGCAAGGCGCACCCCGACCTTGCCTTTCTGCGCGAGGAGATTCGCGGGCTGTTCACGCCGCGCGTGGGCGTGCGCGGCCTGGACACCTACAGGCGCATGGCGCAGGAACAGCCGCGCGATTATTCGCAATTCAGCGTGCCCTCGCTGTTCATCGCCGCGGCGGACGACCCGCTGCAATACCCCTGGCTGGTGAAGGCGACGGCGAAGGCGGTGCATGGGGCAAAGCTGGTACACGTGCCGGACGCGGGCCATAGCGTGCAGTGGGAGGCGCCGGAAGCGGTCAACGACGCGATGCTGTCGTTCTTCAAGCAGGTGGAGAGACGCTAGGCAGCAACACCGCATTTTCCCCCGCCCTTCGCTGTGCTAGGCTGACGGCGACTATCTACTTACCCAGCGACAGGGCAGGGGGTGCGCCATGGCCAAGGTGCAGACGAAACAATCGCATGCGGCGAAGGTGCGGGCGAAGCTCAACCACCCGATTATTGACTCCGATGGGCACATCGTGGAGTTCACCCCAGTGCTGGTGGAGTACATCCGGCGCGAAGGCGGTGCACAGGCCGCGGCGAAGTACGCCGCCGCGCCGGTGAAGCGCCAGTTCTCCCTTACCGAAGACCAGGGCGCGCCCGTGGGGACGCCGACGGCGTGGGTCTGGCCCGCGAAGAACACGCGCGATCGGGCCACCGCCGGCTTGCCGCGCCTGCTCCTGGAGCGGCTCGAAGAGTTCGGGTTCGACTTCGCCATCATGTATCCCAGCGAGGGGCTGTTCCCCCCGCACCTGGAAGACGACGAGCTCCGCGCCATCGCCAGCCGCGCCTACAACCGCATGGTTATGGACCTCTTCGGCAAGTGGCCGCAGCGCATGACGCCGGTGGCCGTGATCCCCATGCACACGCCCCAGGAAGCCATCGCCGAACTGGAGTACGCCGTCAAGACGCTGGGCTTCAAAACTATCGTTGTGCGCGCATATGTGCGGCGGCAAGTAAACGGCCGAGAGATCGTTGACGTGCTCGGCCTGCACAGCCGGCACGACTACGATCCCTTCTGGGCCAAGTGCGCCGAATTGCAGGTTGCGCCCACGTTCCATTCCGCGGCGATGTGGAGCCCGCGCCAGATGCCGAACTACGACTACGGCCACATCGGCGCGCTGGCCACGGGCAACGAGGCGGTGGCCAAGGCGCTGTTCATGGGCGGCGTCACGCGGCGCTTTCCCCAGCTGAACTTCGCCTTCCTGGAAGGCGGCGTGGCCTGGGGCTGCCAGCTCTACGCCGATCTCGTCAGCCACTGGGAGAAGCGCGGCAGGCACGCCATTGACTACCTCGACCCCAACAGCCTGGACGTGCAGCAGATGCTCGGCCTCATTGATCGCTACGGAGATGGCGTCATCGCCGAAAAGCGCGAAGAGCTTCAGGCGATGTTCTCCCGCCGGCAGCAGTACCCCACGCAGCTCGACGACTTCGCCGCGGCGAAAATCTCCCGGCGCGAGGACGTGCGCGACCTCTACGTCCCGCGCTTCTTCTTCGGCTGCGAGGCCGATGACCCCATGAACTCCTTCGCCTTCAATCGCAAGGTCAATCCCATGAACGTAGCCCTGCGTGCCATCATGGGGTCGGACATCGGGCATTGGGACGTGCCGCAGATGAACGAGGTGCTGGAAGAGGCGTGGGAGCAGGTGGAGCATGGGCTGATCGGCAAGGACGACTTCCGCGACTTCGCCTTCGCCAACACCGTGCGCCTGCACGGGGGCGTCAACCCCGGCTACTTCAAAGGCACCGCCATCGAGCGCGAGGCGGCGCAGGTGCTGGCGGCGGCTACGCTGTAGCGCAAGGCAAGACAACGGCCGCCATTGACGCACCAGAAGGGTGCGGGTACAATCCCACGCGGTGAGGCTTTCGGTCAGATTTGGCCCCTAACCAGGCAGAACAAAGGAGCATCTTTCTATGGCAATGGTCACTGGCGCGTACGTCACGGCGAAGGCGCTGCACAACATGGGCGTGGACACGATCTTTTACATCATCGGCGGGCCCGTGACGCCGATCCTCGAGGAATGCAAGAAGCTGGGCATGAAGATGGTGGATGTGCGGCATGAGCAGTGCGCCTCCAACGCCGCCCACGCCTACTCCCGCCTGCGGGGTAAGCCCGGCGTATGCATCACGCCCTCCGGCCCCGCCACCGCCAACGCCCTCCCCGGCCTGGCGAACGCTCTCGCCGACGCCAGCCCCGTGATCGCCATCGGCGGCTCCACGGCGCTCAACCAGCGCGGCACCGGCGCGTTCCAGGAAATGGACCAGATGGCGGTCATGACGCCGGCCGTGAAGCAGTCGGTGCAGGCGATCCTGCCCGAGCGCGTGCCGCAGCAGCTCGCCCAGCTCTACCGCCGCGCCATGGAAGGCGTCAAAGGCCCCGTTTACCTCGATATGCCCGCCGACGTCATCTCGGCGCAGATGGACGAAACCAAGGTCGGCTACCCCACGGCAAACTACGTCGAGCCGCGCAGCTCGGCCAATCCCGAATCGGTGAAGCAGGCCATCGAAATCCTGCGGCAAGCCAAGCGCCCGTTGGTAGTCTCCGGCAGCGGCGTGATCTGGTCGCAGGCGTCCAAGGAGCTGCACGAGTTCGTGGACGTCACCGGCATCCCGTTCATGACCACGCCCCAGGGACGCGGCGTGATCCCCGAAGACCATCGCCTCTCCTTCCCCGCGTCGCGCTCCACCGCCTTCAAGGAAGCGGACGCCGTACTCATTGTGGGGACGCGCTCCAACTTCATCCTCTCCTACTTCCGCCCGCCGCGCTGGGCCGCCGACGCCAAGTTCATCATGGTGAACATTGACGGCGACGAGGTGAACCACAATCGCCGCATGGAAGTGGGATTAATCGGCGATGCACGTGAAATACTGAAGCAGCTCAGTGCGGAGGCTAAGGGCAAGTTCGACCCCAAGAAAGAGACGGAGTGGGTCAAGACGCTGGCGGCCAAGCACGCGGCCAACGAAGAGAAGAACGAGATCAAGTGGAACTCCACGCAGACGCCGATCCACCCCATGCGCATGATGGCCGAGGTGCGCAAGATCCTCAAGCGTGACGGCGTGCTGGTGGTGGACGGGCACGATACGCTGAACTTCGGGCGGCAGAGCCTGCCCACGCATACGCCGGGACATCGCCTCAACTCCGGCACGCACGGCACCATGGGCATCAGCGTGCCCTTCGGCATCGGCGCCAAGGCGGCCATGCCCAACAACCAGGTGGTGGTCGTCTGCGGCGACGGCTCCTTCGGCTGGCTCGGCACGAACATTGACAGCGCCGTGCGCAACAAGCTGGGCATCCTGTTCGTGGTGAACAACAACGGCGGCATGACGGCATCCCCGGAGGGATCGAAGCGCATCGAAGGGCACAACTTGGGCCACAGCAACCTGCACATGGTGTGCCAGGCCTACGGCGGCTACGGCGAGCGCGTGGAGAAGCCCGAGGAGATCGCCGCGGCGCTCCAGCGTGGCCTGAAGGCCACCGCCGAGGGCATACCTGCGGTGATCAACGTCATCACCGACTCGCACGCACGCTCCTCCACCTACTTAGGCTTCTTCGGCGAGGCGGGCGAGTACAGCTAGGCGTGCCGGTTGCCTGTAACAGAACTAGGCATTGCATGCGGCCCTTTCCCAGGACGAAGGTGGTGACACGGGTCCTGCCGCTGCTGGCTGGTCTTGCGCTTGTCGTTGCGTCATGCAGCGGGGGAGGGGCGTCTGCCCCTTCCGCGCCGGCTGTGACGTTCGCGCCGCCTTCCCCTGTTGCCACCGCCACCGCACCGCCGACGCCTGCACCATCCCCAACAACGCCTGCACCTACAGCAACCGCCACGCCGCGGCCAACGCCAGCGCCCACCGCTACTCCGGCAGCCACAGCAACGCCACGACCGACGCCCACCACTCCCGCACCCACGGCGATCCCCACTCCGATCCCCCTGCCTCCGACAGGCATCGTTCCTGGGCAGCGGTACGCCTGGGTAGACACGAACGACTACCCCGCGCCCGACGCATCGAAGATTCGCGTGACGGACATAGACGGCTGGCGCGCCAGAGTGCAAGGGCAGGCGGGGAGCGTAGCCGCAAGCCGCCCTGTGCTTGTAAGCTGCCTCAACCTCCCGAACGGCACGCTCGTCACCAGCAGCGCCCAGGGCGAGTTCTCCGCAGACATCTACGCGCCGCCCGGTTGCACCGTCCAGGTGAAGCACGACCCTGCGAACCTCTTTCTCACGCAAAAGGACCTGGTGAATAACCAGCGTCCCACCGAGGTTGGCATCCCGCCCGCGGTCCTCATAAGCACTAACCCACAGCCTCAAGGCAGCACCACCTACTCCATTGTGGGCCGAGTAACGAATCGTCTCGACTTCGCTCTCGCCGAGAACATGGTGCCCTACAAGGCGGCAGGAACGATAAACAGCCTGAACCTGACCGGCGGCGGGCCGCTCAACGTCTCCGGTACGCTCAGCGTCCTGCTTCCCCCAGGGTCTACCGTGCCTGCCTCGCCTGGTCAGCTCATTGTCCTGTTCCAGTCCGTGGCTGACGCCAGCGGCAATTTCACCGGCCCGAATCAGAAGTTCGGCAGCGTGGTAAAAACACCGCTGGGCGCCCCCATTGAGCGTTGGGTATCCGGCAATCTGGGGCTGGGGATAGATGCACCCCTCGCCTTCGCCAATCGCGGCAACGGGGAATACACGGCGAGCTTTCAATTGAGCGAACTGCTCCCAACAAGCCTTCTCTCCGGCTACTATCGCGTCTCCTTCACCGTCAATTGGACTGGCGCCAAGTGGGGAACGCCCGCGCCGGGCATCAAGTCAGAGGTGGCCAACTTCGCCTATCCACCTGACCGTAGCTTCGGCCCCACGGTGAAAGTCGGCAGCCCCGCTGCACCCAAGCTGCCATTCATGCTGTTCCCTGACGCCATCTACAACGGCGCCCGCGGCGTGGAAGATCCCGCGCAAGCATGGCGCAGCGTGCAGCGCATCACTGAACCGGCATCGTACACCGTGCTGCCCCGCCTGGACGCGCTAGGCAGGCCCAGGACCTACCTCATAGATCCCGCCGTACCGTTCTTGTCCAACACCGACCGCGGCCTGGCGTTCGCACCCATCGTGGCGTTGAAGCTCCCTAGCGGATCGGTCACTGCAACTATCACCGGGCCGGGAGGCGCGCAGACGCTGGGGCCCGCGCCGCTGACCCAGACACGAAGCTCCGCGCCGGCTACCGTGGGCGGGCTGCTGCTGGACCAGGGTGGCGGCCATCTTGAAGACGCGCTGCAGATCACCACCAACGCCCCTTCTTTCCGCTACGCCTTCCCCGCCGACGGCGCCTACACCATCCGCGTGCAGGGCAACGTCCAAGACGAATCCGGCTTCACCTGGGCCATGGACGGCACGTTCAAGGTGGTGATCGCCGACCAGTTAGACCTCGACCCCGGCGTCATGCCCGGCCTGCCCATGAAAGCTGGGGAAAAGCTGCCCATTGCCTTACAGGTTGACCCGGGCATTCCCGCGCAGGTGGAGGCTGAGGTGCGGTTCGCACCCAATTCGGATGCTTCGCGCTTGGTGACTCGCACGTTCCGTGGTACTGCCAACCGGTATGGCTACTTCTTTAGCGGCGAGTCATTCGCCTTTGACGCCCCCGGCGAGTACGCCATTGAATATCGCGCCACCTACCAGCCCGCTGGGCAAACCTGGGCAGGCGTCATGGCGTGGAACGGCGTGGTGGCGGAAGCCGCGCCGAGCATCAGCATGCACGGCCGGCGGGGAATAGACACGTCTCCTCAAACAGCGACTCTCGAGCGTTTCACCCGTGCCCAGACGGGGATTGCCATCGAAGGCAACCACATGAACTATCCTTACCGCAGCGGCGATGTGCTGTTGCAGACCGACGACGATTCGGCCCAGGTCCGCGCCAGCTTTTCCGGCGGTCCCCCGGAGCTGCGCCAGTTTTTCCTTCAGCATGACGATCTCCGCCTGGGCCTGGAAGGGCCGGCTAGCATGGCCCAGCGCTTCGATGTGGGTGAAGCGCCGTTCGTCAGCAAGACCTCCACGGGAAGCGACCCCACCATTGACCCGCAGAATACCGATCTTCACGCGTACTTTTACGCAGCGGCGAATCGTCCGGGAGAGCGCGTGCGCGCCGGCGTCATGGAGGATAACACTGACACCTGGTATTGGCGCTTCCTGGAGCAATATGCCGCGCAGCCAGGCATGGGCCTGGAGGGCGACCTGCCAGGCGACTTCAAATTCCAGTATGCGGGCGGCGTGGTCCGCACCCCGGCCAAGAACTACTATGGGCGGTACGCCAGCCTCTGGGCCCAACTGCCGAACAACGACCGCACCGGCAGCAGGGTGATAGCGCCGTTCTCCGAACCGGTTATGCGCATCCAGGGCAAGGACATCTCCTTGTTCGCCGTGCTCACCATCGCCAAACCGGGGAGCGCCCTTGAAGTTGGCGACCGCTTCGGCCTTGCGGGGCAGGTGGGGCCGGCGCTGGCTGCCAGGGTGCATGTGGAGCTGAAAGCGCCCAACGGGTCGGTACAGGCATTCGACGTGGACACCAACGAGATTGGCGCTTTTTACCTGGAGGGCGCGTCCCAGGTGCTGACCACCCCAGGCATCTATACCGTCAGCGTATCCGTCCAGGCAGGGAACACGCAAGGCTCGCTGCTTGGCGCATCCTCGTTCCCGTTGCCAGTGACGCCCAAAGCAGCAGGCTCGCCCAAGACGAATCTCCCGGCGTCAGGCGTAGCCAGCGGCACACAGGTGATCATGGCGGTGGAAAGCGGGACCGCAACGGCGCGCATGCTCATCACCATCCCCGGCTGGGTGATCGAGGAAGAGGTCGCGCCTCCAGTCGCGGGCATCAGCATGTGCCACATAGATGCCGTAGCCGCACGCGCCTCCTTCCCCATGGTGGACACCATGCAGCCTGCGGCGCCTGGCCCAGGACTAGCGGACGCCTGGGGATGGCTCGTCATGGTGGGCGATGGACCCTCGCTGCAAGTGCGCCGCATCAGCCTGATGGGGCCGCAGCTGTGGAACCTGGGGTAGGTCGCCAGGCCACTATTGCTTGCGGACATGCTTCCTCTCCTCTTGCTGTACTTCGCGCACGTAATCGCCCAAGTGATCAAACCCATCTTCCCAAATTCAGCGATTGCGCGCCACCCATGCAGCGGCTTCCTTGAGGTCACTGCCTGCTACACTGAGGTGAACGGACGAACTGTGCCTCGTCATAGTGGCCAAGGAGTCCACGGCTATGACCAAGCTGCTGGAAAAAGCGTTCAAACAAGCTGGACAGCTCCCTGAATCAGAGCAGAACGCTGTAGCGGCGTGGCTGCTGGAAGAGTTGGCGTCGGAAGGGCGCTGGCAGAGTCTGTTCACCGCAACGCAACGCGAGCTTGCGGCGGCAGCCGCCAAGGCCAAGGCTGAATCTCGCCGCGGCCGCACCCGGGAGCTTGATCCCGCAGCGCTGTGACCTCTCGCACGACGGCATCTTTCAGGCGATCGTTCTCACGCCTGCCTGAGTCAGTTCAAGAACAAGCGCCAGCCTCCTACAGGCTTTTTGCGGAGAACCCTCAGCATTCAGAGTTACGCTTCAAGCAGATCCACGCTACTCGATCCATCTACTCCGTCCGGGTGAGCCTAGGCTATCGCGCCATCGGCATGCGTGACGATGATGTGATGGTCTGGTTTTGGATCGGATCGCACAGCGACTACGAGCAGATGATCGGGCGCATGTAGTCTGCGTTCGCCGCCGCTGCCACCTCGGTCCCTCCAGAAAAACAGGCCCTCGGATCATCCGAGGGCCTGTTTCTTCTGTGCACTCCCCGAGGGACAGCCCAACTGACCGTCGCTAGCGGTCCCTCAAGGAGTGGAAGGAGTGCGACGGTGCTGCAAACCGTCGCGTATTTCACGATACGCCTGCCCCCGCCGTTTGCGCAAGTGGGGCTGGCACGCAACATGGCTGGTTGTCCCGCCTCGGCCAACAGGGGCGGCTCACGGCCAGAGCGGGGGCGCATGACCGGCAGGCCCACGAATCAGGGGCGCTGGTGGCGTGGGGAGAGTTGGGGGTAGCGCCCGGCAGGCCCATAGATCAGGCGCGGCGGGTGGTGGGTGGAGAGGGGAGAGCCAGCGCGGGCCGCCGCGTATGCCACGCCGTGGCGCGTTCATAGGCGTGCGCCGCGCGAAGCACCGTCGCCTCCTCCCACCCCCGGCCCATGATCTGCAGGCCGATGGGCAAGCCGCCCTTGCTGAACCCGCAAGGCACGGAGATGGCGGGCAGGCCGGTCATGTTGGCGGGCGACGTGTTCACGGAGATGCGCGCCCCCTGGCCCGCGCCTCCCTGCGGCTGCTCGGCGATCTTGTACGGCAGGACCGGCGTCGTGGGTGTGATCAGCACGTCCGCCTGCTCCAGCGCCCGGCGAAACTCCTCAATGAGCACGGCGCGCACCCGCAGCGCGTTGATATACAGCGCCGCGGGCCGCACGCTCGCCGCCGCCAGCCGGTCGCCCAGCAACTGGCTGTACAGATGCAGCCGCGTCTTGATGCACGCCTCATGCGCCGCCACCTGCTCCACGCGGATGAACCCGCCCACCGCCTGCGGCCCCTTCGCGGCGTTGGGGATAGAGACTGGACGCACGCTGGCGCCCAGCGATCGCAGCACGGCGGCTGCCTGCTCCACCGCCTCGGCGATCTCCGGGTCAGCGTTGTCGAAAAAATGCTCCTTGGGAATGCCCACGCGCAGCCCGCGCAGGTCTTCCCCCAGCGCGCGACGGTACGCCGGGACCCGCACCGGGGCTGAGGACGGATCGCGAGGGTCATGGCCGGCGATTGCTTGCAGGACAATCGCCGCATCCTCCACGGTGCGCGTCAGCGGCCCGGCGTGGTCCATGCTCCAGCACAGGGGGAAGATGCCGTGGCGGCTCACCCGCCCATACGTCGGCTTGATGCCCACGCAGCCGCAGAACGCCGCGGGCATGCGAATGGAGCCGCCAGTGTCCGTGCCCAGCGAGGCGAACGATGCCCCCGCCGCCACCGCCACCCCGGAACCGCTGCTGGAGAGTCCCGCGCTGTACTCCGTCGCCCAGGGATTGTGCGCCGGCCCATGCACGGTGCTGATCACGTCCACGGCAAACTCCGTCATGTTCGTCTTCCCCACAATGACCGCGCCTGCCTCGCGCAGCAGGCGCACCGCCGTGGCGTCCTCCCGCGCCACATGGTCGTGCATGACCTTCGAGCCGCAAGAGGTCTGGAGGCCCCGCATATCGTAGATATCCTTCACGCTCACGGGGACGCCGTGCAGCGGGCTGCGGCGTTTGCCCTGGACGATGGCCCGCTCGGCGCGGCGCGCCTCCGCCAGCGCCTGCTCCGCCAGCACCACGGTGAAGGCGTTGAGCGACGGCTGTAGCTCTTCGATGCGCTTCAGCACGGCGCGGGTCAGCTCCACGGGCGAGAGGCGCCGCGAGGCAAGCAGGCGTGAGGCCTGGGCCAGGGAGAGGTAGCAGAGGGAGCGGTCGGTCACGGGGTCTGGACCTCCCGCAGCGTGCGACGCGCTACAGCTTGGACGGGACGAGCTGCTGGTCCCGCTGGTACGCCAGTTGCGCCACGTGGGACAGGAACGCGGCAATGAACGGCGTGTTCTCCATGCGCCGCAGCGCAATCGGCGATGGCTTCACCTGCCCCCACAGCGCGGCCAGGTCAGGGCGATGCGCCAGAAAACCCTTGCGGAACGACTCGATCTGGAACTCCACCGCCTCGCCCGTCTGAGGGTCAACCTTCACGCGCACGGCATCGGGCAGCTCCACCCACGCGCCTTCCTGCGTCCACGGCGCCTTGATATTCAGGCTGTCCGTTGCCTTGTTGTAATAGAACACCAGCGTCCACGTGTGCAGCCGCCCGAAAGTGATCGCCTGTCCCTTGAACATCGCCTGCCAGCCTCTTCTTCGATT
The DNA here is from genome assembly GCA_009693015.1 of Dehalococcoidia bacterium. Classification (GTDB taxonomy): domain Bacteria; phylum Chloroflexota; class Dehalococcoidia; order SHYB01; family SHYB01; genus SHYB01. The sequence continues at coordinate 19,721 of SHYB01000021.1, read as the reverse complement.
CGTGCGCCGCCCATCATACGGGGCGACGGCGCGTGCCGCAATCGCCTGCGAACTACAGCTTTCCCATATCCTTCAGCGTCTTGCGGATCACCGCGTCCGCCATCTTCCGCTTCTGCTCATGGCCGGGGATCTCGTCCAGCGGAGAATCGGGGTGGTCAATGTTGCGCGTGAACGTGGTGGGCGCTTCCAGGATGATGTTCTGCGTTTCGTTCTTGCACTTAGGGCACGGCACGGGCGAGCTATCGCTCATGCGCCGGAAAATCTCGAAGACGTTCCCACAGTTGATGCAGATACGGTCGTAATGCGGCATCGTGGCTCCTCCGCCGGCCTTCGCCCCAAAGGGTCATGCCGGCGACGCTCCATTATAGCGCGGCGCTACCCCACTTCCAGCACGATCTTCCCGAAGTTGGCGTTGGACTCCATATACCTATGCGCCTCCGCCGCCTGCTCCAGGGGAAAGACGCGGTCTAGCACCGGCGCTGCGTCGCCGCGCTCCAGCAGCGGGATCACGTGGCGCTTCATCTGGCCCACCAGCGCGATCTTCTCCTCCACGCTCCGCGCCCGCAACACCGTGCCGTGCACGGAAAGGCGCTTGCCCATCAAGGCGCCCAGGTTCACGTTCGCCGCGCCGCCGCCCATCGTCCCCACCAGCACCATGTGTCCGCGCACACCCAGGCTGGCGATGTTCCCCTCCCAATACGGCGCTCCCACCACGTCCAGAATCGCCTGCACGCCCTGGCCGCCCGTCTCCCGCTGGACCACCTCGGCAAAGTTCTCGTCGCGGTAGTTGATGCCCACGTTCAGGCCCAGCGCCTTGGCCTTCGCCAGCTTCTCCGCCGACCCCGCCGTACCGAAACTAAACGCCCCGGCGCACCGCGCCAATTGCACTGCCGCCGTGCCCACGCCGCTGCCCACGGCATGCACCAGCACGCGATCGCCCATCTGGAGGTTGCACCAGTTGAACAAAGCGTCATGCGCCGTGATGAACACTTCAGGCACTGCTGCAGCCTGCACAAAGCTCAGGCGCTCCGGTATGCGCGCCGCCATGCCGCGATGGATAACCACCCTCTGCGCGTAGCCGCCGCCGCCCAGCAGGCCGAACACGCGGTCGCCCGCCTTGAACTCCGTCACCCGCGTCCCTGTCGCCGCCACCACGCCCGCCATCTCCAGCCCCAGCACGTCGGCGCGCACGTCCGGCGCGGGAGCATAGCGCCCCAGGCGTTGCAGCAGATCGGCGCGGTTCAGCGCGGTGGCCTTCACTTGCACCAGCAGATCGTCCGGCCCCGGCGCCGGCTCCTCGATCTCCCTGACCTGGAGCACCTCCGGCCCGCCCGGCTTGGTGATCACGATGGCGCGCATACCGTTTGCCTCCCTGCTGACGTGCGCGCATAGTATAGCCGCGGCATGGCTAGAGCGCTGTGCTACAATAGCCCCAAACCTGTTGCCGCGCAGGTGCGGGCGCACCTGCGCAAGCTGCGAAGGATCACCCGCGGTGCATCTTCGGGCGCACAAGCAACGAAAGATTGGGAGCCTGCCGATGCCGGTCTACGAATACCGCTGCGCCGCCTGCCGCAAAAAGAGTTCTGTCTGGGTGCGCTCCGCCTCCGCCAGCGTCTCTCCCGCCTGCCCCCATTGCCAGGGAACGCAGCTCACGCGCCTCTTCTCCACCTTCGCCGTGCGCCGTGGCGGATCGCGCAACGCCGACGAGATGGGCGATGGCGGTATGGACGACATGGGCGGCATGTCTGATATGCCCGGCGCAGACATGGCCGGTATCGACGAAGGCGACCCTCGCGCCATGGCCCGCATGATGCGCCGGATGAGCGCGGAGTCCAGTGAGCCCATGGACGACGAGACAAGTTCGATGCTTTCCCGCATGGAGTCGGGCGAGATGCCGGACGACGTGATGGGCGGCGACGATGCCGGAGACGGCATGGACGCCGGCCCCGGCATGGGTGACGAGGACTAACGCCGTGCCTGTCTACGAGTACCGCTGCCTGGACTGCCGTCGCAAGACCTCGGCGTTCGTCCGCGCCATCGGCGCCACGCCCACGGACCTCGCCTGCGCCCATTGCGGGGGACGCTCGCTGGAGCGCGCCGTCTCCACCTTCGCGCACCACAAAACCATGCAGAGCGTGTGGGACGCCTCCGGCACGCCTTCCATGAACAACAGCGACGAGTACTACAAGGACCCGCGCAACATCGGGCGATGGACGGAAAAGCGCCTCGAGCAGCTAGGGGTGGACATGCCGCAAGAGACGCGTCAGATGATTGATGCCGCCCGTGACGGGACCATGCCTCCGCCCGTGAGCGGCCTGTGAGCAACCCCACGACGGCCAACTTGGAACCCATTGCCGAGCGCATCCGCGCCGCGCTCACCCTCAAGCACCAGGCCCGCGAGGCCGCCTATCCCCTCACGCGCCAGGTCGTGCGATTCGCCGCCAACACCATCCGCGCCGTGCATCGCCACGAGTTCGAGGCAGCACAGGACCTTCTGCGCTCCGCCCGGACCATGCTCAACGATATCAACGCCGCCATCGCCGCGCACCCCGATCTCTCTTTCACCGGCTACGTGGACAGCGCGGAGAAGGAGTACGCCGAGGCCGCCATCACCCTGGCCCTCGCCTCCGGCAAGCCGCTGCCCAGACCTGAAGAACTCGGCGTGCAGGAGAGCGCCTACTTGAACGGCATGGGCGAAGCAGTGGGAGAGATGCGCCGCCACCTGCTCGATGCGCTGCGCCAGGGCCACGTCGCCCGCTGCGAAGACCTCCTCGCGGCAATGGACGATATCTACAACGTGCTGGTCACCATAGACTTCCCCGACGCCCTCACCGGCGGCCTGCGCCGCACCACGGACATGGTGCGCGGCGTCCTGGAACGCACCCGCGGCGACCTCACCCTGGCCCTGGTGCAGCAGCGGCTTGAGGAAAAGCTCTCCCGCGTGGCGCAACGGCTGCCGGACGCTTGACCGTGGGCATTGACGCCCTCACCCACGATGACGCCGGCAACGACGTCTCCCCCCAGGACGACGCCGGCTGGCAGCAGTGGGTCGGGGCCACGGACACCCGCAGCGCCATGCTGGAAGACCCCCTGCTGGACTGGCTGGGCGCCTGGGGCAGCGCGGCAGGCTTCACCCCGGACAACGCGCTGGAAAGCTATGACCCGCGCACCGACTTCGTCGCCTTCCTGCGCGGCGCGGCGCAGCAGTTCGAGCAGCAGGTCATGGCGCACCTGGACTCCATCCATCCCGTCGCCCGTGTCAGCAACAAGCTGGAGTTCGCCGTCGCCCGCGATCTCGCCGTGGCCCAGGCCACCTTCGCCGCCATGCAACGCGGCGAAGCCATCATCGCCAAGCCCGTGCTCTGGGACGCCCAGCACCGCACCTACGGCGTGCCCGACCTGCTCGTTCGCAGCGACGTGCTGCGCGCCCACTTCCCCAGCGCCCTCGACTCCAACGAGGCGCAGACACCTGCCCCCACCCTCAGCGGGCCGTGGCACTACTGCGTCGTAGACATCAAATTCAAGACGCTGTCGCTGCTCGCCGGCGGTGGCCTGGGCAACGACGATACCCTGCCCGCGGACAAGGCCCAGGTGTTCATCTACAATCGCGCCCTGGGGCGATTGCAGGGCTATCAGCCGCCGCACGGCTTTGTGCTGGGGCGCGGCTGGAAGCAGACGGTCAAGAAGGCCACGCTGCGGGGGCAGACGTGCCTGGAGCGCCTCGGCCCCGTGCCCGCCGCCGACGCCAGGCTCGCCGGCGCCGTGGACGCCGCCGTGGCCTGGCTGCGCCGCGTGCGCCAGGAAGGCCGCGGCTGGCGCGTCCTGCCGCAACCCTCCGTGACCGAGCTATGGCCCAACATGAATAACGACAAGTCCGATTATCCCTGGCATGACGCCAAGAAGCAGATCGCCGCGGCGCTGGGCGAAGTGACCCTGGTCACCAACGTGAGCCTGAAACACCGGCGCCAGGCCCACGAGCAGGGCATCTTCTCCTGGCAGGACCCTCGCTGCACCGTGGACGCGCTCGGCGTGACTGGAGCATCCACCGCGCCACGGGTGCAGGCGGTGCTGGACGCCAATCGCGGCGGCCCGCCGGTGCAACCCGCGCGCATCGCCGCCGCCCGCGACCAGTGGCACGCCGCGCCGCCGCTGGAGTTCTTCGTGGACTTTGAGCATGTGACCGACAGCGCCGACAACGGCGCGGCCTTCCCCGCGGCGCAAGGCTATCCTCTGGTATTCATGATCGGCTGCGGGCACATTGAGGACGGGTGCTGGACGTTCAGCCCCTTCATCGCCGACGCGCTCACCCCGCAGGCAGAGGGCGCGCTGGTTGACGAGTGGCTGGAGCACATGCTCGCCGTGCAGCGCCGCCTGGCCCCTCTGGGGGATACCCCACGCCTCATCCACTGGTCCAACGCCGAGACCACGCAGTACCGCCGCGCGCAGCTGGCCCATCCTGACAGGCGCTGGCCCGATCTGCCCTGGTTCGATATCTACAAAGAGGTCGTGCTGGCGGAGCCGGTGACAGTGCGCGGCGCGCTGGGCTTCGGCCTCAAAGCCGTGGCCAAGGCCATGCACGCCCACGGGCTTATCGAAACGCAGTGGAGCGAAGGCCCCGCCGACGGCCTCGGCGCCATGGCCGGCGCGTGGTGGTGCGCCGCGGAAGCCGGGGCCAAGGGCGCCACGCTGCCGCAGCAGCCGCTCATGCAAGAGATCGCCCAGTACAACCAGGTGGACTGCAAGGCCATGATGGAGATCGTCCGCTACCTGCGCGCCAACCACTAGCCCTGCGTCGCCGCGCGGACGGCGGCGCGCAACTCGCCGATGCTGGGAAAGCGTCCCTCTTTGAGCTTGGAGAACACCACCGCGCCGTTGATGGAGACCTCGAACGCGCCGCGGTCTCCCGGCACCAGGCTGGCCTTGCCCACCGTGCGGTGAAACTCCTTGAGAATCTTCTCCGTCATACTGACGGCGTCAGGCAGATAGCCTCACTCCGTGCAATAGACGATCTGGAACTCAGGCTTGTCGGCCATCGTCGCTAGCCTCCTGCTTCTGGCGTCATCATACCCGCCGTCGCGTGCAGCGGCAAACGCGCCATTGACACCGCATCCCGCTCCGCATACGCTCCGCCCCATCGCATCGCGCGCAGGAGGCACCAGCATGGCGACACCGAAAGTGCGGCTCGGCCTGGGCCGTCCGTCCACCAAGCTCAGCGACTATCTGGCGTGGCTCAAGGTGGCCGAGGAGTATGACCCCGACATCCTGGGCTACGGCGATGGCCAGGAGCTGTGGAACGAGCTGTACGTCGTCCTCACCCTCACCGCGGTGCACACCAAACGCGCCATGTTCGGCTCGCTGGTCACCAACCCCGTCACCCGCGATCCCGGCGTCACCGCCAGCGCCATCGCCACCCTCCAGGACTACAGCGGGGGGCGCGCCTATCTCGGCATCGCCACCGGCCTCTCCGCGCTGCGCAACGGCGGGCTGAAAGCCGCCAGGATGAGCGATCTGGAAGAGTACGTCCGCGCCGTGCAGGGCCTCACCGCGGGCAAGACCGTCTCCTACCGCGGGCGCTCCGTGCGCATCCAGTGGGGGCCATCGCGGGTGCCGGTGTTCATCGGCGCGCGCGGCCCCAAGGGCCTGGCCCTCGCCGGCCGCGTCGCTGACGGCGTCATCGTCGGCGGCGGCGTCACCAGCGCCGAGGTCATCCGCAAGCTGCTGGGCCAGATACGCGCCGGCTGCGATTCCGTGGGCCGCGACATGAGCGAGATGCAAATCTGGTTCCTCACCCGCGTCGTCGTCGCCCCCTCGCGGGAGGCGGGCGTGGACATGATGCGCGATTACCTCGCGGGCCACGCCGCGCACAGCTACGCCGCCCCCTCCATCCTCGCGGAAGCGCCCAAGGACGTGCAGGAGAAGATCCACGTCATGGAGCGCGGCTATAAATGGGGCGAACATCTTATCGGCAAGCCGGGGCCGGACGGCCTGACAGACAACGCCCGCCTGCTGGAAAGCACCGGCATCAAGAACTGGCTGGCCAATCGCTTCGTCATCACCGGCTCGCCCAAGGACTGCATCGCCGGCCTGCGTGAGCTTGCCGGCGCCGGGGCCACCAACCACATCATCCCGCAGGTGCTGCCGGGGCAGATGGAAAGCACGCGGCTCCTGGGACAGCACGTCTTCCCCGCATTCCGCTAGGGGTAGAACGCCGCCGCTTCTCTCCACAGCCGTTGCAACTGCGTTGCGGCGGCGGCATCGCCCGCCTGCGCCAGCCGCGCCGCGTGGTCCAGCCGTCGCGCCAGAGGCTCGTTGGGGCGGAACACATGGTCGCGACGCATGTGCTGACACACGGGCGCCACGCCCTCCCGCTGCCAGCGTTGCCACGCCTCTTCATGGCACACCAACGCCTGCTGCGGGCCGTCGTCCCATACGCGACGTATCCCCGGCGCGCCTGCCGCCAGCTTCACCAGCGCTATATCGCCCCTTGGCATAGCTCTCCTCGCCCGCCGGCGCATCCCCTAGCGTCCTCATGCCGCCCATTCTATCCCGCGACGCCCCCTCGCACCACATCGCCCAATTCTCCTCTCGCTGTGCCCCCTTGCCCCCACCGCGTATCATGGTGCCGCCCTATCCCTTTCGCCAGGAGCCTGCGCATGTTCGTGCACCAGCCGGTGGTCATCCTCCCCAACCTGGAAATCCCCATGCGCGACGGCACGATCCTTCGCGCCGATCTCTATCGCCCCCAGAAAGACGGCCGCTACCCCACGTTGCTCTCACGCACCCCCTACAACAAGTCCATGGCCAACGGCATGGGCAACTCCGCGGTGCGCTTTGCCGCCGCGGGCTACTGCGTGCTGCTGCAAGACTGCCGCGGGCGCTTCTCCTCCGATGGCGACTTCAACCCCTTCTTCCAGGAGATCAACGACGGCTACGATAGCGTGGAGTGGGCCGCGGCACAGCCCTGGAGCACCGGCAAGATCGGCATGTTCGGCCCCTCCTACGTCGGCGCAACCCAATGGCTCGCCGCCGCCGCGCGACCACCCCACCTCGCCGCCATCGTCCCCTCCGTCACCGCGTCCGATTACTACGATGGCTGGACCTATCAGGGCGGCGCGTTCCTCCTGGAGTTCAACCTCACCTGGACGCTGGGCAACCTCGCCCTCGCCGGCGCGCAACGCCTCAAGCTCGACCCCAAGGAACGCGCCGCCCTCACGCAGCGCTTCCTCCAGCACATTGACTCCCCCGCGGAGACCATGGCCATGGTGCCTCTCAGCAATGCCCCGGTGATCACCGATCCCGGCATCGCCCCCTACTACCGCGATTGGCTCGCCCACCCCGAGCGCAGCGACTACTGGGAGCGCATCAATATCGCCCGCCACCACGCCGGCATCACCGTCCCCGCGCTCAACGTCGGCGGCTGGTTCGACCTCTTCCTGCGCGGCACGCTGCAAAACTACACCGGCATGCGCGCCGGCGGCGGGTCGCCAGATGCCCGCAGCGGGCAGCGGCTCATCATCGGACCCTGGTCCCACACCACGCCGCTCTTCGGCCCCATCCAGGGCGAGGTGCCCTTCGGCATGCAGTCCCTCGGCGCGGCAAACGACCTCGACGGCCAGGCCATCCGCTGGTTCGATTACTGGCTCAAGGGCGAAAAAAACGGCGTGCTCGATGGCCCTCCCGTGCGCATCTTCACCCTGGGCGCGCACCGCTGGCGCACCGCCGCCGATTGGCCCCTGCCGGGGACAAAATACGTCGCCTGGCATCTCCACAGCCTGGGCCGCGCCAACACCTCCAACGGCGATGGCCTCCTGGACACTCGTCCCCCCACCGCCGAGCCGCCCGATACCTTCCTTTACGACCCTCGCCGTCCCGTGCCCACCCGCGGCGGCGCCGTCTTCACACGCGGCGGCGCCTACGACCAGCGCGGCGTGGAGCTCCGCGACGATATCCTGGTGTACACCTCACCGCCGCTGGAAAAAGACATGGAAGTCACCGGCCCCCTCAGCGTCACGCTGTGGGCCTCATCCAGCGCGGAAGACACTGACTTCACCGCCAAGCTGGTGGACGTCTCCCCCACGGGCTTCGCCATGAACTTGGCGGACAACATCCTGCGTGCGCGCTACCGCAACGGCATGCACAAGGCGGAAATGCTCAAGCCCGGCGTCCCCTATGCCTTCACCATTGACCTGCTGGGGACGAGCAACCTGTTCAAGAAGGGGCACCGCATCCGCGTGGAGATCGCCAGCAGCAACTTCCCCCGCTTCGACCGCCATCCCAACACCGGCGGCGTGCTCGCTGAGGCAACGGAGATGCGCCCTGCCTTACAAACGGTGTACCACGATGCATCCCGCCCATCGCACATCGTCCTACCGGTGGTGGACAACTAGAGGCAGGACGCCCAGCCACGGCCCAGGCGCGCGGCGCAGAGTGCCCAGACGCCCGCAGGGAAACGGCCCCGCCTAGTGATTCACGAAAAACGCGGGGCGTTACGCCAGGTACAGCGTCAGCGCAATGGCGAGGAGTCCTGTGCGCGTCAGAAAGGCCATGGGCCTAAGGTAGGAGCGCCGCCGGGCAGGGGCAAGCGATTCTCCTTGCGCCGCTCGCGTTTGTTACCCAGTTGTGACTTTTCTCCCCACGGGCCGCCGGTGCTATCATGGCCCTTGCCATATCCCACTCTCGCAAATCTCACGGGGACGCAATGCTGCTTGACTTCGAGCGAGGAGACCGCGACGCGCCCAAGGGCCATGCCCTGGCCTACGTCCGAAACCGCGACGCGCCGGACCAGATTCTCGGCGCCTACCTCGTCGTACCCCCCATCGCCATAGACCTGGGCAAGTACATGCCCCCCATGTTCGCCGGCAAGTTGGGCCTGCCGGACATGGGCGATATCGCCGCCGTCCCCCTCCCGCCCGTGCCTGAGCCCGTGCCCAGCCTGGAGCATCTGCGCCGCCTCGCCGAAGCCCGCGATGACGACCTGCTGGCGCTGGGCACGGTGGACGCCACAGACGTCCAGGCCATGCTCATGCTGGTCACGGAGGCCTCCCAGTCCTACGCCAGTGTGTACAAAGAGGCGATGCAGCATCTGGCCCCAGCCGCTGCTGTCGCCGCCCAAGCCCTGCCCGCCGCGGCGTCCGATACCGTGGATGACGTGGTGTACAGCTTGATGAGCGACCGCGACAAGATCGCGGCGATGGGCAAGCTGCTGGGCAAGCTGCGTTACGCCGTGGAAAGCGCCAGCGCCTCCCTGCGCGATGAGACGGTGCGGGAAATGCAGGCCCTCGCGGCGCGGCTCCCCGCCAAATACCAGGCGCCTGCCCTGGTGGAGGCCGCCGCCCTCCCTGGCGACCGCGGCCGCGCCCTCGCCTCCCTGCGCCTCGACCGCTGCTACAAACTGTGCAACGAAGACTATATGGCCGTGGAGCGCCTCGACCGCGAAATCCGCGACCTGGCCTAGCCCTGCACCTTCCGCGTCACCGAGCGCGAGATCTTCCCCCCTGCCCACGTCGGTATCAGGCTGGAGAACCCTCCCGCATCGCCGCCCGCCACCAGCAGCATCAGGCCGTCCGCCGTAGCCACCACGTTCTTCGGCGGTTGCGCCTGCTGCCCCTGCCCCGCGGCGCCTCCGATGGCGCTCCGCTCGCTGACGCGGGAGATCGCCGCCCTGTAGAGGTACTCCGCCGCCCGGCGCTTGCTCCACCCCGCGTTGCGGAACACCAGCGCATGCTCCGGCGAAATAACTACGGCGAACTCACCGTGGCCTGCGCCGTACACGCTCATGTGCTGGGCGAATATATCCAGCAGCATCTCCGGCGTGTTGCTGGCGTGGTCGCCCAGCTGATGCGGCCCCTGCACCGCCATCGCCGTCACCGCGCTCTCCTCCGGCGAGAAACCCCGCTGCACGTGCAGCGGCTCCCAGGGACTGTGCTCCATGTTCTCCGTAAAGCACATGCTGTACTTGCCCCCGTGGCCCAGCGTAGCGCGATCCAGCAGCCCCGGCGTGCCGCCCGTGACGTTGATGATAATCAAGCGCACCGCCCGCCCGATCGTGGCGTTGGCGCGATTGCCCGGCCCAAACACATTGACCCCGCCGTTCATGCCGATGCGCTCCGCCACCGGCCCGCTCACCACGATCATCGGCGCCGACCCCATCGTGCTCGCCAGCGACCCATGCCAGTTGAACTCCGGCACCGTCATCGCCTCAATCGCCGCCAGCAGCACCGGCATATACTCCGGCTTGCACCCCGCCAGTACGGCGTTGACCGCCACCTTCTCCGCGGTGATCGTTCGCCCGCGCGTCGGCACCGTGCCCACCACGTCGCCAGGCGCCCTGCGCGCCGCGTCCAGAAACAGGCGCACCCGTTCCGGCGTGGCGGGGACAACCGGCAGGCCGTCCGTCCACCCCTGCTCGTAGTAGAACTCGATGGCCTCCGCCAGGTCAACGCGGTGCTCCGGTGAAGAAAGCGTATGCTCCGCCATAACAGCCCTCCTGGACTCGGTGCCTGGGAGAGTAGCGGGCAGGCACGCAGGTGTCAACGAAAGGCGCATGGTACAATCCTTCCAGTGTCCACTCCTATGGTGCACCATAGGTGCGCCTGAAGAAAAACGAAGTCCAGACCCACCCCCATGGCTACCGTAACCGAGCGTTTTGCCCAAAATACTGCGCCCCCGCTGCTCTGCTGCGACCTTTCCCCGCCGCGCAGCGGCAACCCCCGATTTACCCAGTCCGCCGCCGGGCTGGACGTGGATTTCTTCTCCGTGGCCTACAGCCCCGGCCAGTCCGTGCGCATGGACACCGTCGCCGCCGCCGCCACCCTGAAGTGGCACCTGCGCAAGGACGTCATCTGCAACATCGCCACGCGCGATATGAACCGCCTCGCCGTGCAGATGCACCTGCTGGGCGCGCAGGCGCTTGACTTGGAGAACGTGCTCGTGGTCAAGGGCGACGACTTCAACATACATGACCGCGACACGATTGAGACGGTGGCCGATTTTCGCCCCACGGAACTGGTGACCGCCATCAAGCAGATGAACCAGGGAATAGATTTCAGGGGCAAGAAGCTGTCCGCGCCCACCAACTTCTGCGTGGGCACGATCATGGACCCCACCCGCGAGGTGGGCCGCGAGGCCAGGCTCGCCGCGAAGAAGCTCGCCGCGGGGTCGGACTACTTCATCACCCAGTCCATCTATGACGCCGCGCCCGCCCGCGCATTGCTCCAGCGCTTCCAGGAGGAGACGGGCGCGCCGCTGACTGCCCCCGTCTTCTGGGGCATCAATATCATGGTGCGCGACGGCGTGGTCTTCGGCGAGGTGCCCTCCTGGGTGCAGCGCGATCTCGCCCAGGGGCGCAGCGGCGTGGACCTCGCCCTCCAGACCATCCATGAGCTACAGAACGCCGGCTGCCGCGCCTTCTACCTCGTCCCGCCCATCCTCAAAGGCGGCAAGCGCGATTACGCCGCCGTCCAGGCCGTGTGCGAGGCTGTGCAGGCCAGCGCGCGCCGCTAGCCCGGCAAGCGCGATTCCCCGCCGTCCAGCAGGTGTGCGAAGCGTTGCGTGCTGCCGCGCCGCGCTAGTGCCCTCTACAACCCCACTGCCGAGCCTGCCGCCGCCTTGGGGTCCGTCTTCACGTTGACAATCGCCGGCCCCTCCGCCTTGAACGCCCGCTCCAGCGCGGGGCGTATCTCATCCGGCTCCTCCACCCACTCCGCGTGCGCGCCGATGGCCCCGAACATCTTGTCGTACCGCACCCATCCCAGTTGGCGCCCTACGCGGGAGTAAGCGCTCTCCGCGGTGAACCCCGCATTGTTGCTGATCACCACCTTGATAGGCAGCTTGAAGCGGATCGCCGTATCCATATCCATCCCATTCCACCCGAACGACCCATCGCCGGAAATCACCACCACCTGCTTGTCCGGGTGCGCTACCTGCGCCCCAATGCCAAACGGCACGCCGATGCCCATGACCCCATGCGGGCCAGCGTTGAGGCGGTGCCGCGGATAGTAGCTGGGGATCGAATGCCGCGCGAACGACAGAATCTCGTTGCCGTCCACCACCACAATGGCGTCGCGCCGCATCACCTCGCGCAGCTCCTTGCACAGGCGCAGCGGGTGGATCGGCGTCTGCGATGAGCTCAGCACCTTGTCCATGCGCTCCAGGCGCGCCGCGTCCGTGGCCCGGAGCTGCTCCGCCCACTGGCTGTAGCGCGTCGGCTTGATCGCCCCCTTCGCCGCATCCGTCAGCTGGCCCAGCACCATCTTCGCATCGCCCAGGATGCCCACGTCCACGGCGCGGTTGTGCCCGAAGGCGCGCCCGTCAATGTTCACGTTGATGAACTTAGCATCCGCGTTCCACCGCGGCGCGCGGAAATTGAACAGCATGGAGTTGGCCCGCGTGCCCACCACCAGCACAGCGTCGGCCTCGCGGAACGCCTGCGACCGCGCCGCGCCGAAGAAGAGCGTATGGTCTTCCGGGATGACGCCACGGCCCTGCGGCGTGGTGTAGAACGGCATGCCCGTGGCATCCACGAACCGCCGCAGCTCCTCACTCGCCTCTGACCACAGCACGCCGCTGCCCGTAACCACCACCGGCTTGCTGGCCTTCGCCAGAATCTCGATAGCCTTTTGCACGTCGCCGGGGTTCCCCAGCGGCCGTGACGTGTAGCGGTACTTGCTGGGGAACAGCACCTTCGCCTCATCCACCTTGGCGTCCAGCACGTCGCCGGGCAGGTCAACGTACACCGCGCCCTTGCAGCCGTCCTGCGCCTCGCGGAACGCCACGCTCAAATACTCCGGCAGCCGCGCCGTGATCGTCGCCTGAAAGGCCAGCTTGGTCATGGACTTGAACACCGGCGTCTGGTCCATCTCCTGGAAGCCGCCGGTGAGCATCTCCCCCAGCGCGCCCGATCCTCCCAGGCACACCACGGGGCACGCGTCCGCCGTGGCGTTGGCGATCCCCGTGAGGGCGTTGAGTGCCCCGGGGCCTGCCGTCGCCGCGCACACGCCCGTCTTGCCCGTGGCGCGGGCGTAGGCATGCGCCGCCATCGCCGCCGTCTGCTCGTGCCGCACGTAGACTGACTTGATCCCCAGCGCCTCCGATTCGCCCACCAGCGGCGAGATTGGCCCGCCCATGAGGTAAAAGATGACCTCCACGCCCTCGTTCTTCAGCGCCCGCGCCACCAGCGCGCTCCCCGTGACTTCGGCCATGATGAGCTCCTTTCCAACAGCAGCGGCAGAGAAAAGTGCGCGGAGTATAGCATGTGCCCTTCTGTGCGCCTTGCGCCGGCGCGGCGCGGTGCCGCAGAATGGCAAAGGCACAATGGCAAAGGCGGCGCATGACACGAGAAGAACAAGTGCAGCGGATCGTGGGCAGGCTGGCCGACGTGGTGGCCTGCGACAAGTGCGGCACCCGCCTGCGCTTCGGCGACGTGGAATGCCCCCACTGCGGCGCTGACGTGGAAGAACCCCTGCGCCGCTTCGCCCACACCCTGGCGGACGACCTCGCCTAACCCGCCCATGCTCTCTATCCAGCGCCTCCTCTACGTCACCCACGTGGTCAAAGACCGCCACGCCGCGGAGGAACTCTACGTCCGCGTCTTCGGGGCGCAGGTCTTCCATCGCGGCCCGCTGCCCGCCACCGGCGTCCCCGCCACCCTGCTGCTGGTGCGCGAAATGTGCCTCGCCCTCGTCGCCGCCAGCGACTGGGACGGCCCGCCCGATCCCTACATCGAGCGCTACGGCGGGCGGCATGCCGCACTCGGCATCCAGGTCGCCGGCGCGGACGCCGCCCAGCATCACCTGGAGCGCCACGGCCACGTCGTGGAACGGCGTTCGGCCCAGTCGCTCGTTGCTGACGTTCGCCACGATGGCGGCGTGCGTCTGGAACTCACCTCCCTGGGCCTGCCCAACGATCCTCGCACCAAGCCGGACTGGTCCGCTGCCTACTGGACCACGGAGCACCCCCTGCGCCTGCTCGATGTCTGGGCCGTCTCCGCCCTGGTGCAGGACGTGCACCGCGCCCGCGCCTTCTGGAGCAACGTCATGGGCGCCCGCGAGCTGGGACAGCGCGTCAAGGGCGAATTTTCCAAGATGGCGTTCATCTTCGCCGCGGGAGACACCCGCGTCTCCCTCATGGAACCCCAGGAGCGCATCGCCGAGTTGGCCCGCGTGGTGGCGGCCCAGGGCAACGGCATCCACACCGTCCTCTTCACTTGCGAAAGCCTGGAAGCCGCCGCCAAGCACCTGCGGAGCCACGGCTTCGGTCTGTTGGGCACAACCAACAACCGCTATGTCAACCACCCTCGCTCCTGCTTCGGCGCGCGCTACCTCTTCATGCCCCGTCCCGCCCCCGACGATCCCCGCTTCGCCTGGCACACGGAGAGCGGCCTATTTTTCAAGGAAGGGTCGGCGCAAATGCCGTAGCCCTCCTTCGTGTATCCTGATGCGTGCAAGGCGCATCATAGGTCAGTTGACGATTGTGCCATCTACATATGTGCTGCAACACGCATCGGAGGATTGATGAACAACGCGACGATCAAGGCATCTCGGAACGGCTGGTACCAGGTCAGTGGCAGCTTCACCCTATTGGACTCAGCGGGAAAGCCCTACACCACCACCGGCGATATCTACCTCTGCCGCTGTGGGCAATCCAAGAACAAGCCTTTTTGCGACAGCTCGCACAAGGCGGCGGGGTTCGAAAGCACGGTGCAAGCGCCTCCGCCCCCGGCAACGCCGTAGCCTGGGCTAGCCAGCCATCGCCTTGCGCAGCGCCGCACCCGCATCGGCCATCGCTTTCTTCCCCTGGTCCATGATGTGGTACATACCGAAGAAGCCGTGGATCATGCCGGGGTAACGGGTGCAAGTTGTCGGCACGCCCGCCGCCTGCAGCGCCCGCGCGTACATCTCCCCCTCGTCGCGCAGCGGGTCGAACTCCGCGGTGATCACCGTGGCCGGCGGCAGGCCGTGCAAGCTCGCCGCGCGTATCGGCGCAAGGTACGGGTGCTCCGCGTCCGATGGCGTTCGCATGTAGTGGTCCCAGAACCACTCCATCATCGAGCGCGACAGCAGATAGCCGCTGCCGTTCTCCCTGTACGACTGTGTGGCGAAGTTCCGCTCGATCACGGGGTACACCAGCAACTGATGCCGTAGCGACGGCCCGCCCCGGTCCCGCGCCATCAGCGCCGCCGCCGCCGCCAGGTTGCCCCCCGCGCTATCGCCCCCCACGGCAATGCGTCGCGCATCCACGCCCAGCGCCTGGGAGTTCGCCGCCACCCAGGCCGTCGCCGCGTAGCAGTCCTCCACCGGCCCGGGAAATTTTGCCTCGGGGGCCAGACGGTATTCCACGCTCACCACCACGCAACCCGTCTCTTTCGCTAGAGTCCGCGTCTGCCCGTCCGACCCCGCCACGCTGCCGATCACCCACCCGCCGCCGTGGAACCACACCAGCGCGGGTAGCGGCCCTGTACCCTCCGGGGTGAACACCCGCATGTGCAGATCGCCCGCCGGGCCTTTCGCCTGCAGGTCGCGGACCGACGGCAGTTCCGGCCCGCGCGGCTTGGGACGCGCCTCGCTCAGCGCCCGCGCCTGCTCCGGCGACATCGTCTCATACGGGGCCTGGTTGATCGCGGCCAGGGCGTCCAGCGCCGCCTTCGCCTGCGGGTCTAACGGCATGGTGCTCCTCCACGGATTGGCTGCGCCGACTATAGCACGGCCCAGAAGCCGCATGCACCCGTGGCCCACTGCCCATCATCGCGCGGGTGACGCTATCCGCATCTGCCTTACATGGCCCGCGCGGGCCGCGGGGAAAACTTGTTGCCCGCCGTCGCGCCCTGTATAGTGACGCCGCTTGCGATAAGGAGGCCTAGTGCCAGGAAGATTTGAAGCTGCGTCCGTGCTCGTCACCGGCGGCGGCTCCGGCATCGGCCGCGCCACCGCGCTGGCCTTCGCCGCCGAAGGGGCGCGCGTCATCATCGCCGATATCGCCGAAACAGGCGGACGGGAGACGGCGCGCATGATCGAAGCGCAGGGCGGCCAGGCCGCGTTCCTCCATGCCGATATGCGCGATGCGGCGTCTGTCGAAGCCATGGTGCGACTCGCCGCGGAACGCTGGGGCAGGCTCGATTGCGCCTTCAACAACGCCGGCATCGGCGGCCCCACGCTGCCGCTCGCCGACTATGCCGAAGCCGACTATGACGCCGTCCTGGACACCAACATGCGCGGCGTCTTCCTCTGCCTCAAGCATGAGCTGCTCATCATGGTGCGCCAGGGCGGCGGGTGCATCATCAACACCGCGTCCATGGCTGCTTTCGGCGGGAGCGTGGAGACGGGGCCGTACTCCGCGTCCAAGGCGGCAGTCGTCTCCCTCACGCGCTCCGCCGCCAAAGGCTATGCCCGCCACGGCATACGGGTGAACGCCATCTGCCCCGGCGCCACGGATACGCCCCTTCCTTTTCGCCGCGCCATGCCGCGTGAAGAGTTCCGCGCCCAGTTGAACAAGATGATCCCCCTGGGACGCATGGCCCAGGCCGATGAGATCGCCCACGCCGTCCTCTGGCTCTGCTCCTCCGATGCATCCTACGTCACCGGCCACATGCTGGTTGCCGATGGAGGGCTGATCGCCTAGCCATGCCTGGCATACTCCAAGACAAATCCGCGCTCATCACCGGCGGCGCATCCGGCATCGGCCGCGCTATTGCGCTCGCCTTCGCCGCGGAGGGCGCGCGTGTCGTCATCGCCGATATCGCGGGCGACGGCGGCCGCGAAACCGTGCGCATGATCGAGGCGCAGGGCGGTCACGCCGCCTTCTGCCACGCCGATTGCACCCAGTCCGCCGATGTGCAAGCGATGGTGCGCTTCACCATGGAACGCTACGGCCGGCTCGACTGCGCCTGCAACAACGCCGGCATCGGCGGCATCGTCGCCCCCCTGCACGACCTGCCCGTGGAGGAGTTCGACCGCGTCCTGGCGATCAACATGCGCGGCGTCTTCCTTGGCCTGAAGTATGAGATCCCCCAGATGATCGCCCAGGGCGGCGGCGTCATCGTCAACACCGCGTCCACGGCGGCGTTCATGGCGGGCACGGAAGCCCCTGCCTACGCCGCGTCCAAAGCAGGCGTGGCCTCCCTCACCCGCTCCGCGGCCAAGGCCTACGCCGCCAGGGGCGTGCGCGTCAACGCCGTCTGCCCCGGTGCCACCGAGACGCCGCTGCTGCTGCGCCGCGATACTCCCCCGGAAGACCTCAAGCGACGCCACGCCGCGCGCATCCCTCTGGGCCGCATCGCCCAGCCGGCGGAAATCGCCCAGGTCGTGCTCTGGCTCTGCTCTCCCGCAGCCTCCTACGTCACCGGCCTTCTGCACCTCGCCGCCGGCGGCATCCTCGCCTGAGCAATCACTGCGTAAGGAGAACGTTATGGAACAGCGATTCGCCGGCAAGTCGGCATGCGTCACCGGCGGCGGCTCCGGCATCGGCCGCGCCGCGGCCATCGCCTTCGCCGCAGAAGGCGCGCGCGTCCTCATCGCCGACGTGGACGATGCTGGCGGCAAGGAGACGGCGCGCCTTATCGCCGCCCACGGCGGCGAAGCATCCTTCCTCCACGCCGACGTCTCCCGCGCCGCGGACGTGCAGGCCATGGTGCGCTTCTCCGTGGAGCGCTACGTCCGCCTCGATTGCGCCTTCAACAACGCCGGCATCGGCGGGGGCCGCGCCCCGCTCGCCGATGTTGCCGAGGAGACCTGGGACCGTGTCTTCGCCGTGAATGCCAAGGGCGTCTACCTCTGCATGCAGCAGGAGATTCAGCAGATGTTGCGGCAAGGCGGCGGCGGATGCATCGTCAACACCGCATCCATGGCCGTCTTCCTCGCCAGCGTAGAGACGGCGGTGTACACCGCCGCCAAATGGGCCGTCGCCTCCCTCACCCGCTCCGCGGCCAAAACCTACGTGGACAAGGGCATTCGCATCAACGCCGTCTGCCCCGGACGCACGGACACGCCGCTGATGTACCGCGGCAGGCCGGGCGTCCCGCCTGACCAGGTGCTGCGGCAGGCCAACGACGCCACCCCCATGGGCCGCGTCGCCTCCGTGGAAGAGGTGGCCCAGGCCGTGCTCTGGCTCTGCTCGGATGCCGCCTCCTACACCGCAGGCCATCTCCTCACGGTGGACGGCGGCCAGTACCTGTAACACGCAAGGAGCATCCCCATGCACATCGGCATCACCGCGCCGCTGCCGCCTGAGCCTCCCGCCGTCGTCCCCGACCCCGCCCTGCTCGCCGCCGAAGCCGAGCGCCTGGGTTTCGAGTCCTACTGGCACCAGGAGCACATCGTCTCCCCCGTGATGCACGTGGGCCGCGAACCCAACTACTTTCCCTCAGGCCACGTCGCCGGCTACGTTGACCCGCTTATTTCGCTTGCCCGCGCCTCCGCGGCCACCTCAAGGATAAAACTCGGCACCGCCGTCATCATCATGCCCGAACGCCACCCCATCGCCCTCGCCAAGGAAACGGCCACCCTTGATCTTTTCAGCGGCGGGCGGCTTCTCTTGGGCGTAGGCACCGGCTGGCTGGAGCCGGAGATGCGCATCATGGGCGGCAACTTTGCGCGACGCTGGGCCCAGACCCGCGAGTCCATCGAAGTGCTCAAGAAGCTGTGGACGCTGGATCAGGCGGAGCACCGCGGCGAGTTCTACGATTTCCCCCCGGTGCGCAGCGAACCGAAACCGGCGCAGCGTCCGCATCCGCCCGTGCTGCTCGGCGGCACGGCAACCGAACGCGCCCTCGGCCGCGTGGCGCAGGTCGCCGATGGCTGGGTCCCCCACAGCGTCACGCCGGAGCAGGTCGCCTGGGGCAAACGCACGCTGGCCCGCCTGGCTGCCGCCGCCGGTCGCGACCCCGCCCGCATCGAAATCTCCGCGTTTGTGCAGAAGGCGGACGCCGCATTGGCCCGCCAGTTCCGCGATGCCGGCGCGGCCCGGCTGGTCATCATCGCCGCGCACACCGGCAGCGCCGATGCCGCGCGCTTGCAGTACTGCGCCGTCGCCCGGGAGCTTCTCTAGCGCTTCACCTCAGGCCTGTGCGCTAGTAGTCATAGTCGCCGCCGGCGGCAGCAGGCGTGACCGGCACGCCAGGCGCCGTCCCGCCCGCGATTTGCCCCGTGACCAGCGTCGCCGCCATCGTGGGGTGAATCTCGCAAAATATCGCGGGGTTCCCCCTCGCCTCCAGCGTGACCGGCGCGCCCGTGCGCGTCTCCCCTGGAGCCACCGGCACGCTGTATGTGCCACTGGCCGTCTTGAACGACAGCGTATGCGGGACGCTGTCTCGGTTCGTCACCGTAAATCGTACTCGCTCGCCCGGCTGAGCCGCAATCTCCCGAGGAGCGAAGCGCGAGCCCGCAATCGCCACAGCGATCTCCCGCCCGTCAGACGCCCGCTGGGCCGCCCCGACTGCGGGCGCCACGGTGGATGTCCGAGGTGCAACGCCGCCGGAATCCCCGTCGCCGCCGCATGCCACCGCCAGCGCCGCTACTGCCACAACCATCGTCAGCATTCGAATCATGTTCCCGCTCCTTACCCCAGCCGTTGCCGCTCTTCGAGACAGCGGGCTAACCATGGTGCGGCGCGCGTGCAGCGCACGCAAGCTGCGCAAAAAGTGATTCCCCTCGACAATGCTGGTACGCCCGATCCGCCGCGTCAGATCTTCGCTGCCCCCGTAGGGACTGCCTCCTTCTGCCCTTGACTCC